>CAZBDM010000184.1:0-383 GCA_964490675.1 uncultured Oligoflexales bacterium | reverse complement strand
CCTCTGAGACTCATGAGACCAAGTCTCAAACGTGAGACTTCTGCCAAAAATAATTTCCCATAAAAAACAATTCATTGGCTGACCTGAGACTCTAGTCTCCCGTTGGCACGCTCTTGCAACTACTTACTTGAGAACTCTCTTAGTGAGACTCAAGCAAAGGAGGTGATGCAATGAGTTTTACCATTTGTCCGCGTTGTCATGAACGCTCTTACGAGCGCTTGGCGACCCATGCTTACTGTGTTTGCTGCGACTACAGTCCTGAGCTGATGGCTTATTACAAGCCGCGTCGGTGTCCCTACAGTATCGAAGTTCGACAAGGAGGACCAGTGACATGTTGAAGCAATTAAAGCGATTAGTTGGGCCACTAGTTTGGCGACGACGCC
>CAZBDM010000183.1:6993-7971 GCA_964490675.1 uncultured Oligoflexales bacterium | reverse complement strand
GATGACTGTATGCGATTTGCCTTTGCGGTCACACTAAACCGCAGCGCGGCTCTCGATTGCGTCAACAAAACATTCAAGAAGTTGGCTGAAGATATAGAGCAGGTAGGGGAAGTACCGGACGCCAATCGTCTGCTTCTCAAGACGTGTTGGCACTTTATCAAGCAGCAAGCAAGCCGCAGTCAAGATGATCACCAAATTAATAAGGTATTTGCTGATCTGACAGATGTTGAAAGAGCGGTCCTTTATGTTATCGATGTCTTTGGTGCTTCAGGTCAGGATGCGGAAGAAGTACTTGGACTTGATAAAGAAGCAGTTCGTGGACACTTAAAAAAGGTTCGTAAGCAACTCATCAATGCGCCTCTCGCATCTTAGGAGATCTCTATGGCAAAGCAACCCTTAGGACAAGAATCGGATGAAGATCTTTTTTATGCCTATGTGTCCGATTATCTCGACGAAAACTTAGAGGGTGATATCAGAAGCCGCTTCGAAAAACTGGCTAATGATGAATCGTATAAGGATAAAATTGATCATTACAATACCAACCGAGGACGCTTACAACTAGCTATCCAACCCGTTGTTCTTAAGGAAGATGAGTATCTTTCGATTCGAGAGATCATCCAAGATAAAGCGGCTCAACAAAGTATTGAAGCTGTCAAGATAAATCAGGTCGAGCGCGCTCAAAAAGCATCGAAGTTTCGTCGCTCGATTCTCTTTGGTTCTATGCTGATCGCAACGATTTTCATCGTTTATTATCTTTTTACTCCAGAAAAGGAAAAGACTTTCGAAGCCGTTGAAGTAATTGGCAACGAAGCTTTTGCATGGATTCAGTATCCAGATAACCGAATCGATCTTCCTTCCAATAGTATTCAAGAAATTACAGAGTATTTTGACAGTCACCCTGCCTTTGAATCGAAACCGATACCTGTAAAGCCAGCTAAAGGTTGGCGGGTTGATGGTGCTTCTGTCATTGATTACGAC
>CAZBDM010000183.1:0-6983 GCA_964490675.1 uncultured Oligoflexales bacterium | reverse complement strand
GTTGCGCAGTACACAGAAGTGAAGTCAGACGAAAAACTTTTCCATTTTACTTACACTGGAAATATTTCAGATCTTCCAAGGGATCAAATGGCTAATTACATGGGCTTGCGCTATTACGCTTACTCATCAGACCGTATCAATTTGATCGCTTGGCAGTTTAATGATCAATTGGTTTCGATAATTGCTAGCCGATTGACGGCTTCAACAATGGCACAGTTTGCTCGCCAAGGCATCGGAGATATTGAGAAGTTGACGGCCCCAAATTAAGGCAAGAACCTATGGATCTGCGTCGTTTTTTTGTTTTTCTCGTCCTTCTGTCGCTGGTTTCATTGACTTTGAATTTGTATGCTGGTGAGGCTGATGTCATCAAAGCTGAGGCGAAAAAGATAGGTAACTCTTATAAATTTGATGTTACCATTCAGCACAAAGACACTGGCTGGGAACACTACGCAGACAAGTTTGAAATCCTCGATGAAAAGGGCAAGGTTTTAGGGACCCGCATACTTTACCACCCTCACGTTAATGAGTAGCCTTTTACGAGAAGCCTCAGTGGTGTGAAGATTCCAAAAGGGGTAAAAAAAGTAACGGTCAGAGCAGGGGATTCAAAACATAAGTTTGGCGGCAAAACCCTCACGATTACTCTTCCTTAAGCGGATAAATCTGCACATTAAAGCGAATCAGTGCGTCCGCCTTTTCACATTCAAACCTAGACTGCCAACGCAAAAGATCATCTTTGAATGCTTCTAAGGTTGCTTGGTAATCTGTTTTATTAACGCTGATCACAACGGTTTCGAAATGACAGTCAGCCCTTTCGCCTGCACCACGCTGGGTTTGCTGCTTAGATTGTTCAATGCTTTCAATCAGTAACTGTCTCTTCAGTTCAGGGGAGAGCTCTAGAACGACATGAGGAGAGATGAGAGAATATTGATCATCTATTTGTTCGACAAGCTTTGCTCTCTTGAGATCGCTCAATGCAAGATCAATCTCTTGCCAGCGATGCTTGCCAAAAAACTGTGTTAGTTGTCGCCTTGTCACCTGTTTGCCGATCAGCCCAAAAGAGCTAAATACTTCCAAAGTGAAAAGAGAGGTCGAATCCGGGAGTGGGGTAGCGACCGAGACAATTTGTAAAGCATGTCTTAGATTAGCTAGTTCGGCTCCTAAAGATTTACGCTGACGCTCTGATCTCGTTTCCTCGAGGGCAACGATCGTTGTAAAAACCTTAAGGCTCGTTCCTGAAAGGCCAAGCCCTTGTCCGAGCTTTTCAGCGACAGCGAGTGTTAGCCTTCGCTTTCCTTTGAGCAAATCAGACAGAAAGCCTTTCGACGGAATGCCAGATTTTCTGCAGATCATAGCAAAGGAAAGCTTTGGATCTTGAGATTTTTTTTCGTGATAAAGCCAAGATAAAACCTCAGAACCACTGGCTCTCTGGTCAACGAGATCTATTAAGCTTCTGATATCATGAGTCATATTTTTGTGCGTTCGCAAAAGGAACGGTTTTTCAACCATTCAGTGATTTTGTGATTGAGAATCAAAGCTGCGGTTCGTATATCTATTAATAGAAAATCACTTGTTTATCAACACAACCAAAGCTTCTTAAGGGGGAATTTATGAGATCTATCGTTTTAACAATCGCCTTATCACTTGGACTTTCGTCTGCGGCATTCGCAGGTAGCTATGAAGATCAATGTGTAGGACCAAATGTTGTCGAGAATGAATGGCTTGTCAGTGTCAATCATGAAGACCAGGCATCCAAACAAGATATCGTCCAGACTCTTGGATTATTCACAGAAGCTGGTTTTTCAGGTAGTCTTCTTTTTGTCATCCCTGAGGAGGGCTACATCAATTACCATCTAAAATTTGATCCAGATTACTTTGAAAACTGGGACGATGCAGAAGCTCACAAAAATGCCGTTCTTGGGATGATTGCTGGGACTGCAGGGAATATCATTGAATGTAACGGCATTGTCGGACCTTTACCAGCTATCGGTATTCGCTAATTAGATCGCATCCGGAAACGGCACTTCTGCGTTGTTATTTTCAAAAATCCTTCGTCACTGTACCCATAACGTACTATCTCCTCAGGATTTTTTCGACGCCTAGCATAAGCGCCATTTCCAAATGCTCCTTCAATAAGTAGTTTCCGGATAGAAACTACTTAACCAAAGCTCTAAAAGATAGTGAGCTGCATAGATTCGTCGACACCAATCATTTGTCTAAATGACATAGGGATCCAAATGTTTTCGTTCTCAAGGGATTCGCTGCTAAAAATTAAATGATTGACTCGTTCCCCTGCACGAGCTTCCTTTTCACAAATAGGAGCAAAGCAGGGGCATACCTCACGTTCAGAGCATTTTAGCTTATGAGTGCTATAATAAAGGTGTTTACCACCCTGATGACCAATCAAAACGCGACCATTACTGATAATAAAGCTTAAGTAACTTTCGTGAGGAGGACCGTCATCATCCTCATGAAGATCACCTGCAATAGTGATGATTTTATCGACGGCGCGTTTACATGCTTTTGATAGGCTTTCAGTGGTAATGTTTTGCGATTCTAGGTCAGCCTCCTTCTTCAGTTCAGTCAAGATCAGAAAAAAGCAAATCTCGCTATCGGTATCCCCAAGAATAAATCTGCGCAACTGCGGTTCGATAAGGTTGACAATGTCTTGCTTGGTTTCGGCGAAGTTTTTAATATTGCCGTTATGGGCAAACGTCCAATGGCCATATTGAAAAGGATGGGTGTTTAATACGTTGAGCTTGCCGAGAGTGGCTTTGCGTAAATGAGCGATAACTGTTTGGGAAGAAACAACTCCAGATACTTTTTGAAAGAGATGGTCATCTACTGCCGGTGTTACCGACTTGATTAAATGAGGTGAATTAGCCACATAATAAGCCACCCCCCAGCCATCGGGATGATCTGGGCTTTGTGCCATAAGAGCGTTATCAGCGGCAACGAGGCTACTGTGAACCTGACTGAGAATCGTTGATCTAAATCCAAAAAGTCTGCACATACAGGGTCGCTCAAAAACTGTAAAAAAAGTAGACAGGTTGAAAACTGTCATACGCGTGATTTCGTCTCATTTGTCTAATGCCCTCGCATTGGACATTCTAAGCATCGGTAAAGAATATAAAAAATTAAAACTTTTTAAAGAAAAAACTTTGGCCTTTGATTTGCTTTGTCATGAGTGTGTGTCTCGGAACCAATGGTTCCACCCTATGAACGAAAGCTTGGGATAATGTCATGAACAAAAAGCTAAATTATTCGCTACTTTTTTCGATTTTTCTAGCTTTATTGACGGTTGCTTGTGGAAACGACAACAAGTCAAAGAAGAAAGACGAAAACAACAACTACAATCGTTACCAGACTCTCAATAATAACGAAGCAACATGCTCAAATTATTATGACAGTGCGACTGGTGAATGCTCTCCAAGTGGAGAAAGTTACACATCGGGTAGCAGGGATTACTACGATTCCCCAGAATACAATCGTTACCAAAGCAGCAATCAACCGGTCAATTACTATGACAACGCCGGTAGTCAGTACCCCTATTACAACAACTATAATGGCAGCGGTTACCCCTACTACCCGCAGCCCTATGATCCACGCTACATGACCCAAGGTGGTCTTTACCATCAACCAGGTTATTACCCTTCATACGGTGGAGGCAATTTTCCGTTCGTTTGTAACTATGGCACCATGTGTGGCTTTGACCCAAATATTGGTCGTATGCCTGGTCCGGTTCCCCCTTATCCTTACGGATCTACTCCTTATGTTTCCTACTACAACCAATGCACATCTGATTATGGTGGGCATTGTGGAAACGGTCAATTTTATTCAGGATATTTGTACCACCATGGTTATGCTTCCTGTCATCCTTCATATGGTTTCTGCTATCCGAAGACTATTGGTGTTGAATTTAATAACACTATGTATGTACCAATCTTTTAGGGTTCAATAGACTCTCCGGTCATCTTTTTATATAACTAGATCGCTCCGGAAACGGCACTTTTGCGTCGTTGTTTTCAAAAAACCTTTGTCATTGTACCCATACAGTACGATATCCTCAGGATTTTTCGACGCCTAGCATGAGCACCTTTTTCGACTGCTCATTCAGTAAGTCGGTTCCGGATGGAAACTCACGAGAGCAATCTAAGGGAGCTTTAAGCTCCCTTTTTTGGCAGGGAAGATAATGGCAAAGGAAAAAGTTCTTGTCGTTCAACTTCGCCAGCTTGGCGATATTTTATTGACGACACCATGTTTCAGAGAAATCAAAAAGCATTGGCCAGATTCACATCTGACTTTTTTTAGTCACGCAATGGGTCGCCAGATTGTAGAAAACAATCCTTATGTAGACGAGCATTTTACCTACAGTGATAAACAGAATTACGTACAGATGTGGAATCTCGCTCTCGAGTTGAAAAACAGAAAATACGATCTTGTTCTTGATTTTATGAATAACCCAAGAAGCGCATTTTATACTTGGATGACTCGTTCACCTCGGCGTTGCAGTTATCAATCAAGCCGCTCCTGGGCTTATAACGAGATTATAAAACGGCAAAGCGGAGAAAAATATATAGTCGATGAAAAGTTCGATATCTTACGATTCGCTGGCTTTCATCCTGAAGATAAATCACTAATTTTACCCTGGACGGAGCACTCAACCGGTCCTCTTTTTAAGCTTCTCGGTCATCATCAAGGCTTTAAGGATGCCAAGATTCGTGTCGCACTTAGCCCTACCCACAGAAGATCAGTGAGGAAGTGGCCTGGGCATTGCTATGTGAAGTTAGCAGACGAGTTAACAACGAAGTGGCAAGCCGAAGTCATGTGGGTTTGGGGGCCTGGAGAATATGAAGAAGTAGAAAGTCTAGCGAAGGCTTGTAGTCATTCGACTTTAATGGCTCCTTCAACCACCATACCTGAATTAGCTGCTCTACTTGCAAATTGTGATCTTTTCGTTGGAAATTCTAACGGTCCGAGCCACGTAGCAGTTGCTGCCGATGTTTGCTCTCTTCAGCTGCACGGACCGACGAGCGCAAAGTCATGGTGTCCAATGACAGATCGACACCGTGCTATTCAAAGTCCAGATCGACAGCACCCTGAGGCCATTCATCAGATTAGCTTTGAAGAAGTTGTCTCACACCTAGAGCAGTTTAAGCCTATTATTTTAGCGGAAAGTCAAGCTAGAAGGTCAGGTGCCCCGAAAACCCAATGGCAAGAAAACTAGCGATACTCTAAAGCAATGTCTCTTGCGCACTGTGCCATACTGTTAATTTCAGCATCAGAAAGCTTAAACTCCTGACGACATTTTTGCTCTTCCTTATAGAGACTCGTAGCGAAAACTCCAGGATCATCACTTGCTAAACACACCTTAAGGTTGCTCGCCAAAAACTTCTTTAAGGGATGGTCTTCAACACTGGGGATTTTTGCGATCAAGAGATTGGAGCTTGGGCAGCTTTCAACGATGGCCTTTTTACGCGACAGGTCCTTAAGGATGACCTGTTGAAAGCACTTGACTTGCTGAAGATATTCTTGATCGTAATTTATCAAATGCGCCTGTTGGTGAGGTCGGCTCTTTAACTTTGACCTTTCTCTTTTGAGGTGTTGAAGACTGATTGAAAAACCCTGTGCAGATAGCCATTCTTGATGCTCGATGAGCCAATCAAGATGGTTCAGATATTCAGAAAGCGGCTCCTCAATTTGGCTTCCCAGCAAATAATCCGGGTTGACGGCAAGAGAAATCGCGTGACCAAGCCTGTCGGCTCCTAATTGATGAGCCTGCCAAACCCACCTAATTGAGCTCATCAGTGAGATTTTTTCAAACGATTCACCGACATGGTAAAGGATCTTGAGAGGATGAGCATTCGTCTTGTTTTCTTCTCTGATCGTTTCAAAAATCGCCTTCTTCTCATTCGGGGGGTGGTCCTCTTCGTAATAGGCGAGATCGATTGCAGTAAAAAACTTTGCATGGTCTTGATTGGCATCCATCCAGCTGCGCAGCATGTTATATTGCTTTAGGAAAATTTCATTATCACGCATAAGTGTAAATGCCAGACGTGCCTTAAAAGAGCTAGTGTTTGTCGTTTCATAAGTTTCAATTGTTTGTGCGAGACCTCTAAGGTAGGTGTCGACGTCTTTTGGTTTAAACCAATGTGGTAAAATAGTCCGATATTCGACAAACTCGAGTCCCTCATTTTGATGCTTTTCAATGACGTATTTGAGCACCGACGGGTCTTCAGGTTTGATTTTAAAAAGAGCGATGAGAAGATTGAAACAGGCTTGAAACTTTGCAAATTCACCTGGTTTGCTAAAGACAAAGTCATTTTTCAACAACTCAAAACCATTATCCGACAGCCAATAAGCTTGGCTATTTGGTCTTCGTCCCCAAGCTTTTTCGTATTCGTCTTCATACCATTGTAGAAGATCAGTTTGCTGTTGCCAGCGATTCTTTCCAAGCGTCCAAACATCTTCAGCATCAAGACAACCAAAAAGATGAACATGCAGGTCGTGCTTACAAAGATAGGGTGAAGTCGTCATGGTCAAACACTTTCAAGTTCGTCGAGTTTTTGCTTTAACTCGGCTTCACTGTATTTGACAAACAAGTTGTCAGATTTATCGACCAGCCAAAGACCAACCGGAAGCCCTTTGGTTTTGCGCAAATGACGTCTTTGTGTCACATACACTTCTGCGGCTTGATCTTTTCTTACCTTCGAGTGATGAATAGCTAACATAGCCGCCGTTCGTTTAGAATCAGCCGTTAGGGTCTTTTCTTTTAATGACTTCATTGGAACAATAATGTGCGATCCGGTAATAGCAACCGTATGGATCCAAAAATCGTTGGCTTTCGCTGACTTTGTCAGAAGATCATTTTCTTTGGCTCCTTTTCCTACCTGGTAAATGACCCCTTTAGCGTCTTTGTATGCCCGATAAGGCTTGTTATCAGCTGTCTTGTTGGTGGCGCTATTTGACTGAGGCTTTTGTGCTTC
>CAZBDM010000182.1:0-7992 GCA_964490675.1 uncultured Oligoflexales bacterium | reverse complement strand
GCTCTTTTAATGACCATAGTTGGCTTGATCTTGAGTTCTTTGACCATGTAGAGAGGCTCATCGAGAAGAGTTGGTCTGTTGAGTTTTATCTTTTTACGGCGTTTATTGGTGGCACGGCCTTTTTGGGTTTGGCTTGATTGAGACTTGGTTTCTTTTGGACGTTTGACTTGAAGGGCTGAACCTGTGGGGGTGTCGTCTGGCGGTTTGCTTTGGCCAAAGCTTGACCCATCAACAAGACTGACCAACATGAAATAAAACAATAAAAATAAGTGCTTACAGCTCTTTTGCATCTGCCTGTTTGCTACCTTTGAAAAAGATCTTTGTGTTATTTTAGACTGTTGCGGCGAGGAAGGTAAGGCTTATCTTTGTGACAAAAGCAAACAAAGGCCCTCCTTTGGAGGACCCTTAGTCGTTTAAATTTCGCCGACACCTGGAATATCGATGGTGACCGTAGGGATGGTTGCTGCGTCTTTGTCTTTTATATCAAAGCCAGCGGTATCGTCGTCGATATTTTCTAGGTCGAGCTTGTAGAGACCTTCTGTGTCTTGGGCGAAGCATTGGATAAAAACATTGGTTCCGATATTGTCAGGATTTGGGTTGCCACCGTTACTACAGGCTCCATATTTAGTGTCTGGAGTGTAGCAGCCATTAATGGAAAGAGTCTTGTCCTCTTTGAAAGATTTGCGGATACTCTGGTCCATTTCAGCTCCGGCGTAAGCACAGCCCTTTAAGCTTCCGTCATCTTGCTGGGTTGTTTCGAAGACAAAACCGCGCGGTGGTTCGCTGTAAGTGGCTCCTGGGTTGTTCCAGTAGGCGATCTTACCTTCATAGGTCGATGGGTTGACATCGAAAGAAAAGAGCACAAAGCCACCTGCCGCGTTATTGCCGCCTGGAAAGTCATTATTATCGTCAGTGCCAGCATTGTAATCAAGGCGCCCTTCAGCATCGAAGAGCGGCGCGTCGATGTCTTTTGAAAAGACCCCGGAGCGGACTTCGAGCTTAAGATTTTGATCCTCAAAAGTCGTTCCTGTTCTTGCGTAAGCCATCGATGTTGCGGCATAAGCAGGTCCGACAGCACCTTCATTTGATCTCTCTGAGTTAATGTAAAGAACGCCATCGTAGGTGTCATTACCGTCAGTCCCCGGTGAGTGGATGAGAACAATTTCTGTTTCGTTTTCTTCTGCACCAGATGTGGTGAGTTTTATGACCGATTTAAAGCGCGGGCGACCGTTGTGGTCAGCGATGCGGGTGATATCACCTTGTGTGAATGTAGGCTTGTTAGGATCGTTGTCATTAACCGCGTTCGCGAGAGTATCTTTTAAATCGAGGGTTTCGTCGATAGCCGGTAACTCAGAAGCGAGCTCATCCTTTTTGGCTTGGCAGAGCATACCTTGGAAGAGCTCCAGTGCAGCCTGAAGTTTGTTACCATTTTGGTTGATGAGCACACGTCCAGATGAAACCATACAAGCTTCCTCAGAGGAGGTGAGATCACTAAACGCTTCGTCAAACTTTGCTTTGATTGCCGCTTGGTCATCGGTTTCACTAATTTGGTTTCTGACATCATTAATTTCACCAAGGTTTTTCGTGCCCATAGCCGTGCCAGAAATAATCGCATAGTCAAATCCGTAACAAACATCAAAATTATTGGCACGCATATCGAGAGTCTGAAGAAGGCCTTGTTTAAAGCATGAATCAGCATCGCCAGCGAGGCGATCTTTGGCATCTTTAAGAACGTCTTTCGGGTGACGCTTCTGATCGTCAAAGCTACCCGGTTGATCACCAGGAGGTGGTTGCTGTTGATCGTCCTGGATAAGATAGAAGACATCATCACTGTAAAGTGCAGTTTCTCCTGTTTCAATCTTTAAAGTACCTGGGGCGGCTTCACCAGGGGTTTCATCAATGGCCTGAGGAAGTGCCGTCACAGCTAGGCCTTCTGGATAAGATGTAGCGAGTGCGTTACCAGAAATTGCTAAAGAGCCGACCTCATCGGTATCGTCAGACTCATCGCTGGTTTCTTCGTTACTGCCACCGCTTCCTCCGCCGGAAGAATCATCTCCTCCCGATCCTCCTAATCCACCACAAGCGACTAAAAAAGCAGATAAAAGTCCTGCTGCTATCTTTGAACGATCAATTCTCATTTTAATCTCCCGTTTGTTCCCTGACTGACGAGATCGACTATCGGACGATTATCGAGAGGATTAAGACGTAAGTTATAAAGTGAGGAATCTAGAGAGGGTTTTTTACGGTTCATCGAATCCTTAAAAAGCGGTACGAATCATCATGGCGGTTTACCATAGCCACCGCCACCAGGTGTTCTGATGATGACGCAGTCGCCTGGGTCAACATTAAAACTTGCACATCCTTTTATGGTCAACGTTCTGTTGTTTGATACGATAAGGTTTCTACCGATTTGTCCAGCCTCTCCACCGCAAAGGCCGGCAGCGGCCACTTGTCTATTACCGCTAACAATGGAACCCTTGCAGGACGATAAGAACTCGATTTCACGCTCGACACCGTTGCCGCCGCATGATTGACCTTTACCACCAGTGTCGTGAACAATCTCAAATCGTCTCAGACGGATCGGATAGCGTTTTTCAAAGATTTCAGGATCGGTCAATTTTGAGTTGGTCATATGCACCTGGACAGCATCGCAACCGTTAAATCCATCTCCAGCACCGGATCCCTGACAAATAGTTTCATAATACTGAAAGTCTGCATTGCCGAAACTCAGATTGTTCATCGTGCTTGGACTCGGTGCGAGTTTAGCCATTGCTGCGAAAAGAGCGTTGGCCACCGCTTGAGAGGTCTCGACATTGCCAGAGACCACAGCTGCTTTGCTGTCAGGGTTTAACAGACTGCCTTGGGGAATGATAAGCTCAACATGCTTGAGACAGCCTTCGTTGAGGGGAATATCTTCGTCGACAAGACTCCGTAAAACGAATAAAACTGCTGCTTTGGTGACAGCAGTCGGGGCATTAAAGTTACCTTTGTCTTGACTAGAGCTACCGGTGAAATCGATCACACAGATGTCTTTTGTGTTGTCGTAGCTCACCTTTACCTTTATCTGGCGGTCTTCATCGAGTCTGAGAACGTAATGATGATCCTTAATGGTTTTTATGATCCTTCTGACACATTGATCAGCGTAGTCTTTCAGGTTATTCATGTAAGACAAAACAAGCGTCTTTCCTTGCCCGAGGCAGAGGGCAGTAAGATCAGAAACTCCCTTTTCGTTTGCTGCTACTTGTGCAGATAAGTCAGCTAAGTTTTGCTGCAAATTGCGAGCTGGATGAGGCCCCGCGCGGAGAGCCTTTACAATAGAGTCTTTTTGCCATTGTTTTTTTCTTACAAGCAGCAGATCTTTTAAAACGATGCCCTCCTCCGCAAGTGTCGTGCTTTGAGCAGGCATCGAACCAGGTGAAATACCGCCGACATCAGCATGGTGACCACGGCTGGCGACGTAAAAGTCAGGATCCGTTGCTTCTTCGATAAAAACCGGTGTGATAACGGTAATGTCTGGAAGGTGCGTGCCTCCGCTTGCTGGATCGTTATGGGCATAGTGATCGCCTTTTTGTATACGGCCCTTTAAACGACCGGCAAGTCCTTATCGAACAGAGCGCAGGAGAAATCTAAGCGCTCTTTGATGTTGACTGAGTGTGCGGTTTGCGCCAATCTGACACCCATTTCTTCGGCAATAGCCCGAAAACGATGATTGAAGATCTCAAGTTTTATCGGATCAAAAGCGCATGGATCGCTGGAAAGAACTTGTTTATCTTGGGTCTTTTCCAAGAGAAGGGAGCGATCTTTAAGAAGCAGCGCCTGCCAAGTTGGTTCGACGATAATGGTTTGGGTTTTAGAAAGGATCACTGCTGGCCCCGCGATCACCTCTGCTGGGCTCAACTCACTCCAGGTTTTAAGTCTTGCTTCACGCCATTGACCTCCACTATAAAAGCGCGTCTTGTCCGGCAAATCGCCGTCATCGAGGGGCATGACGTGCGATTCTGCTGTTTGCTGGGGCCCTCTTGTTTGTCTGACTTCGACCTCTAAGATTTTAATTTCAAGCGGACTATCCTTCTGGGTAAAGCCGTAAATCTTTTGGTGTTCGTTGTCGAATTGTTTACGCATGCTGACCAGGTCACTCAGATCGACTTTCAAACTGTTGTCGCTACTGAGGTAACCGAGATAAAGTTTCGAGTGACTTTCTATCTGATCGTCTTTAACGCCTTGCTCAAGCACTTCCTGTAAGGCCGTTTCATAGAGGTCTTTTAGGCTTTCTTGCGCTTGTGAGAGTCCTTTTTGATCGAAACTAAATTGACAGGATCTTTCTTTTAAGGCTGTGATTGAAGCGAGCCCGATGCCATAAGCAGAGAAGACGCCACCAAAAGGATGAATATGAATCCGTTTCAGTTGTAATTCATCGGCGACAAGACAGGCGTGTTGACCACCAGCAGACCCAAAGCATGATAAGACATATTCCGTCAGAGCATGACCGCGTTCGATTGAGATCTTTTTGATCGCTGCTGCCATATGCTGGCAGGCAATCTTAAGACAGCCCTCAGCGATTTGATAAATCGTTTTGTCTTTTGCGGTCGTCCTGTTGACCATGTCTGCGAGCTTTTCGAAAGACTTTGTGACTGCAGTGCGATCGAGTTTAGCTTTTCTAGAGGGCCCGAAAACAGCCGGGAAGTAGTCTGGATCTATTTTTGATAACAAAACATTGCAATCGGTGATGGTTAAAGGGCCGCCGTTGCCATAGCTTGTGGGGCCTGGGAACGAACCGGCAGAACGAGGGCCAACACTAAATCTATAGCCATCAAACGACAGACAAGACCCTCCCCCGGCAGCAATCGTATGGATGTCGAGCATCGGCGTTTGCAGTCTTACCCCTGCAACACGATGTTCGCGGCTTCTTTCCCAATCACCGGCATAATGACAGACATCAGTCGAAGTGCCGCCCATATCAAACCCGATGACCTTGTCAAAGTGCAGAGGTTTTGTGGTTTCTACTGCTGCGATGACACCGCCGGCGGGACCTGAAAGAATGGCGTTATAACCTCTAAAATGATGAGGCTGGCAAAGCCCGCCGTGCGACTGCATAAAGAGCACTCTTGTGCCCGGAAGGTGCTCGGCGATTTTGTCGGTATAGTCTTTTAAAATAGGACTTAAGTAGGCATCGATGACCGTCGTATCACCACGACTGACCATCTTGATCAGAGGCATAATCTTACTTGACAAGGATATGTTGTTGAAGGAAAGAGGTTGAGCGAGCTTTTCAACAAGCTCTTCATGCTTAGCGTTAAGGTAGGAGTGCATTAAACAGACGGCGATCGACTCAAAGCCTTGCTTTTTTGCCTCTTCTAAGAGCTTTAAAATTTGGCTGCCATTGGCGGGCTCAAGTTCCTTGCCGCTTGCATTAAGCCGCCCCTCAATTTCAACGACTCTGCTATACAGTCGGTCTGGTTTGACAATAGGCTGTTTAAAGAGATGAGGCCTTTGCTGGTAAGCAATCTCTAGAACATCGCGAAAGCCCTTATTGGTGATGAAAAGAGTTTTTGCCCCTTTTCTTTCAAGCAGCGCGTTGGTTGCTACGGTTGTACCCATGCGCACTTCACTGACCATGCCAGGTGGTATGTTATCTTCATCGTCAAGGCCGAGAGCCTTTTTTATCCCATAAATCGGTGCTTCGCTTGTCAGCTGTGGCGCATGTGAAAGTACTTTAAAGATTTGACTCGCTTGACCGTCCCGGTGGGCGACAATGTCGGTAAAGGTTCCTCCTCGATCGATGTCAAAGGACCATTTTGTTGGTTTGTCCTGCACGTAGCTCCCCGGATCTAAGATTCAAGATTTTATCATACCTAAAACTATGAGAAAATCAGATAAAAGCTCAGCCGCTAAGCTTATATCACAAACAGGTATCCCTTCGCTCATGATAAGGAGTGTCTATGCGTCTTCACGAAGCGAATTCTTACAAGGATTTTGTTTCTGATTTTGTTGGTAGCAAAAAAAACAATAAAAAATCCAGCTTTCGCTCCGTCGCCCAGTTCTTAAAAGTCCACACCAGTCAGATCAGTCAAGTTTTTAACGGTGATCGGCATTTGACTCTCGAGCAGGCGATTAAACTGACCGATTTTTTAGAATTGCAAGATGTTAATCGCGATTTATTTATGACTATGGTGCTGTCTGAAAAAGCTGGCTCTGAAGATCTGCGGCTTTACTACCAGGAAAAAATAAGCAAAATGAAACAACAAGCAGGTCGGATTTCAGAAGCGATTCCCAAAACCACGCCTCTTAGCGAGAGCGAAAAGGCGACGTTCTACTCTGCCTGGTATTATAGTGCGGTCAGGCAAGCGACCGCCCTCGATAAGGTCCTCAGTCGAGAAGAGATCTGCGAGCGTCTAAATCTTCCAGCTAGCCTTGTTAAAACGGTTTTAGAGTTTCTCGTGGAAACAGGTCTTTGTGTCAAAAGTGACAACCAGTATCGTTATGGTAAAGCCAGCACTCACGTTGAAAACACCTCACCTTTTGTCTGGCAGCATCATAAAAATTGGCGCATCAAAGGCATGAGCCATTTTCCCTGCCTAACCGAAGCTGAGTTAATGTTCACAGCACCGCTTTCACTTTCAGAAAAAGACTTTCAACAGGTCAAACTTATCCTTACTGATGTCATCGAAAAACTCTACGCAATCGTCCCACCTTCACCTGGTGAGACCTTGGCTTGTCTCAATATCGATTGGTTTAAGTTTCTTCAAGATTAGGAGCGTTTTTTGCTCTCGTAAGTAAAGAGAAGCGGCTGTGAAAGCCCTTCCTATCAAACATGTTAAAGATATCGATGTGTTACCGTGTTTACAAGTCTGTAAACATTTACCGAAATAGTTCACGATTACTATCTATTCTTCGATCGCCTGTCTGATTAATATACAGATCAGTTGGATGCCGGCGAAACCAACAACTCCCCAAGAAATTCAAATGAAAGAGGAAATGAAATGAAAATCCTAAGCACGTTGGTTTCCCTTAGCAGTGCGCTTATCCTGGTGTCTTGTGTGCAGACCATCAATGAAGACCGTAGAAGTCCAGATAACAAACCCAATCAAGATGTCGTTGAAGGTGGTATCGATAGTGGCGGCGGTGTCGGTGTTGTCTGCCGTGACTCATTTAACCAAATTGTATCTGTCGAGCTTTTCGATCTTTGGGAAGGACGCTTCAAGTATGATTTGACGATCAATGAAAGTGATGAAGATTACAAAATACAGCTTGAGCGTGTTTTTAAAGCGATCGCGAAAAAGTATGGCTATGAAACTGATGAAGACTCAGATGATCAGATGAATCTAGATGACTTTCTCAAGTCGGTGAAGTTTATTGACGATCGAATTCAGCTTGTTCCAATCAATGATGTAAAACCAGCTTTGCTGCCAAAAGACTCTTGTAAACTCGAGCAAATAGCCGCTTACGAAGGCCACTCGCAGCTTTTTATTGATCAATCTCTGTGGAACGAGCTCAGCGAAACCGGTAAGGCAGCGTTGCTCCTTCATGAAATCATATACAAGTTTAACCGAGATGACCTTGATCACTCCGATTCACGTTTGAGTCGCAAATATGTTGCCTATCACTTTAGTGAGCAAGGCTTAAGTGACGATAAAAAAATTGTCCCTGAACATGTTGTCAATTCAAAAGACACCTATTTGTGTATGACTTACGAGGAAAGCAAGCTTGACAATTGGAACCTTAATACTCTCTTTTATCTCGCAAACGTCGATGGTCAATGGACCTTGTGGGTGAGGCAGTTATTCAATCACACCAGTCTCACAGAAAAGACCATCGCGCTTGATGATGAAACAGCAATGGCTCTGATGACGACAAGTGTGTTTATAAAAGAATCTGAAAAGCAGTCCTTTGATCACACCTTTGAAACAACGGCTGATTTTGATGGTAACGATCGCATTCGTATCTTTACCAACACTGAATATAATGATGGTGATACATCAACATCGGCCTATC
>CAZBDM010000181.1:4311-7995 GCA_964490675.1 uncultured Oligoflexales bacterium | reverse complement strand
GTGGTAAACCAAAACCTTCATAAAGCGAAGGATAAGCAACGAGACTCGCTTGCCGGTAGTAAGCTCTCAACATGCGATCATCAACAAATCCCTTGAAGATCACATCTTCGTTGTAGCGTTTAACGTTCAGTCTTACGTGGGCAAAGAGAGGGCTTTCCCCTCCAATAAGAATTAACTTGGTGTTTAATTCCGGATGATCATCACGCAGTTTTTCATATGCTTCGATAAGAGTTCTAATATTTTTGCGCGGCTCAAGCGAACCAACGTAAAGAATGTAATCACCGAGGCTACTGGGATTCTGAGTCATCTGTTGGCTATCACCAACTTGCGGTTCGTCATCTTTAAGAAAAGTTTCATCCACTGCCCAATAAACAAGACTCACTTTATCGGCGCTAAGATTACAAAACTGCAGAAGATCGTTTCTTGAATTATTGCTGTTGGTAATGACCTTAGTCGCTCTTTTAGCAAGACGAGGAATGATAAGGTTATAAAGAGTCCTAAAGGAAAAAGAGTACCACTGTGGATTGACGACAAAGCAAAGATCGTGGATGTGGACCACCGATTTGCCTCGATAAAAAAGTGGCGCGACATTTGCTGGTGAGTGTAGTAAGTCAACTTGGTATTTTTTGGCCAAGCGCGGCAGGGTAAATTGTTCCCAAAAATGGTTGCGGATATTTTCATTAGGTCGCAAACGCGAAGGGATGACAAATACGTTTTCGTGATTCCACTCAGGTTTACCAACCTGATCTTCACCGGTGAAGATATAATATTCGTTCTCGCGATCAATCTCGACGAGAGTCGACAGCAGATTGTAAGCGGCCCTTTGAACCCCTGTTCTTTTGGCGACGAGAAATCGACCGTTAATTCCAATCTTCATCACACTCTCGCTTCAGCGATAATACCCTTTGGGGCAGTTTGACAACGTTCGTAAACTTCAAGGGTGTCCTTTACCATAGATTCCCAAGAAAAGCGTTTAGAATGTTGAATACCACGGTCTTTCAGCTGGTCTCTGACAGGTCCTTCATCAAGTCCTTGCTCAAGTGCACGGGCCATATCTTGATAGTCATAGGGGTCTGTAAAAATCGCATTATCACCGACGACCTCGGGAAGACTTGAAGATCGGGCAACAACGACAGGAGCTCCACATGAAAGAGCTTCAAGGGGCGGTAAGCCAAATCCTTCGTAAGTGGAAGGGTAGACAAAAAGACTTGTCATCGAATAGACCGCCGGTAAATGCTGTTCAGCGATAAACTTAACGAAATAAACCAAATGTTTTTTGCCAAAGTTTTCAGCAATGCGAATAATATTACGATCGACTGGACAGGCGAGCACCAACGGAATCTTGAGATCCGAAAAGCAAAATGCCCGCACAAGCTGCTGAACGTTTTTATGAGGTTTGTTATTAGACAAACAGAATATGAACTGGTCAGGCAGCTCGTAGATATCTTTGACGTACTGCAAATAGGCCTTGTCGTCGATAGGTATGTAGTGGTCGGAGACGCCATTGTAGGTCACAAAGACCTTATCAGGGTCAAGATGAAGATTTCTTACAATTTCTTGCTTAGAAAAGTGCGACACCGTCAAAATGTATTCGGACCTATGAATACAGCTTCTCACGAACACCTGGTAATAAAATTGATGCAGTGGTGTGTAAAACTGCGGCAGAACTAAGTGATTGAGGTCATGAATCGTCATAATCATGCGACAGGGGCAGATCAAAGGCGCAATAAAAGATGGAGAATGAAAAAGATCGACTTTTTTTTGTTTGAGAAGCTTCGGCAGCTCCCACTGTTCTCTAAAACTAATCCAGCGCGCCTGGATCGGTACGAGCTCCATGTGATCAGGCCATTCGAGCTTTTCAAGAGGACTACTAGGGTTAACGACAATTGAGAAGTGATGTCCTTTACCCATCGTTTTTAGGCAACTAAGGAGGTGAAACGCATAGCGAGCGATCCCATGCATTGTCCCTGGTTTAATCATGCGCGCATCAATGGCTATGTGCAAAGCTGACTCCCATGACTTTGTGCGACTTTCTAACGGCAAGAAAAGACAAATATGTCAGTGCCACAATCTTACAAATGATCTGTAAAAATCCCAAGATCAAGCGATCTTTTTGTCTATTTACGTCAAACAGAAGTCTACAATCATATTTTGGAAAAAGTAACAGAGATAAAAATCCGCTTTAACAACCCCTCCAACACATTGATATTTCTACATTTTTAGAATTTTTGAAAAAAATTTTAAGATCAAGCGGACGACTCCGAGCGGTAGAGTATAGGGTGGAGGCCTTAGTGAAACCACTCAAAAATGAACTTGCTCCCTTGTCAGGTGACAAGGATTTTTTCGATGCCCTTTTACCCAGGAAAGAGCTGAGTTTTAAGCTTCTTATCAAAAGCGGAGGAAACATCGGGCCACGTTTTTTTCACTGCTGGTGAGACGTTTTGACTCACAGTCTTAAGTTAGAGAGCTTGCATTCCACTTAAGACTTAAAAAAGGCGCGGTATCCTGCCGCGCCTTTTTACCTTTCAGAGTTAAAATGCCCAACCAATTTCTAAGGAAGGATAAAATTGCGACATGAGACGATGTTTCAATTCTTTTTCGTCCTGCTCGTGAAGCTCGGGCACATCGGCATTATCATCACTAGCATTGCTTTTTATCTTGTTTTCAAAATGACGGATGGCGACAAAACCACCAATGACAAAACCGTACTGCATACCAACATAACGGTAACCCAATCGCCCCTCAAAGGTGTTGCCAGAAACGGTGAGATCATGATCAAGCAGTCCGTCTTCATCGGCTAGGGCAAGCAGATTGGATTGCTCCTCGTGAGGAGCTTTTTTCCAATGAGCTTTGAGCTGGCGGTAACCGACACCAAACCCCCAGAAAAATCCGCCCATAACCATGGGCTGCGTGAACCGAGAAATCATCACCTGCCCCCCATAACCCTCTGTTTGGAGAGAATGGCCAGGGCTTTCAGCAAGCTCTTGATCGGAATACTCTTCCCCTGGAATCAACATTGAGCCTTCAATAGCAAGACTCCCCTTACCGCGTAGATTGAATTCAATTTTAGCCTGCGCATCTCTGCCAAGCTGGACAACGGGTAAGGTGACGAGGATATCTTTGCTCATCCCTCCCTCTTTCATCATGTCTTTTTTGGACATTTGAGCGAAAGCGACCTCTGCACCTGTGAAAAGCATGAAAATAAAAAAAACGACTTTTGGAAGACTTTTAAAAAACCTTGTACAAGTCTTAGACAACGCCACCCCCTAAAAGACACGGTCTTTTCTCACCTCAAGAAAACTGAAAGGACTGCCCCTATTATAATGGCTGCCACCTAAAGGTCAGAGGTAAAGCTTTTGCCTAGTTGGCGGCTAAGCGGTAATATGACGGTCTAGCAAAATTTAGGGAGTGTTGCATGATTGTGATCGCACACCGCGGTGCAAACAGGGAAGCCTTAGAAAACAGCTTTGCTGCCTTCGACAAAGCCATCGAAGCGGGCGCTGAACGATTAGAAGTGGATCTTCAGATTTCAAAAGATGGTGAAATTTTTATCAACCATGACGACGGGCTTTTACGCACAACTGGTGTCGATCAGTACTTTTCGAAGCTTAATGCTCAAGAGATTGCAAAGATTAAATTAAAAAACGGTGAACCTATTCCCACTCTTGATCAGCTCCTCGAAAA
>CAZBDM010000181.1:2764-4301 GCA_964490675.1 uncultured Oligoflexales bacterium | reverse complement strand
GGGCTCAGCGAGCTGATGTTCGTCGAGGTGCTGCGCCGGCATCTGACCGCGGCGGCGGCGGAGCGTCCGAGCTGGCTCACCGGGCTGCCCAAAAAGTCTTAGCCACGACCCACCAAGATCAAATTATCTTTTCGAGCTTTGATCCAGAGCCTATGGCCGTACTTAGGGATCATTACTCGCAGTTAAAAAGAGCCTGTCTTTGGGGCGCTCACTATTTACCATCACGCTATTGGGGTCTTATGTCACCCTTGGCCTTTATGCAGTATAGCCGCAGCCATATCTTTCACCCCTTGGCAGATTTCGTTGATGAGAATCTCATGGATCAGGCGAAATCAAGAGGCTGGACGGTCTATCCTTGGGCGTTTCTGAAAGGAAAAGAAGATGACGACAAAGAGGTCATGTGGCAAACATTAAAAGATCTACAAGTTGATGGATTTTGCACAAACTACCCACGCGAATTCAGCCAGTGGCAAAGAAAGGTCGAAAACGATGAGCGGCTCACCTAATTTTAAGTTAAACGAACGCTGGACCCTTGGCACCGTTCGCGACCGTAGAGATATTCTTTCCATTCGTTTTGGTCTCTACCAAAAGCAGCAACAGGTCTCACGATATATAGTGTTTCTCAATGGTAGGACAGAATTCATTGAAAAGTACAATTACCTGCCAGAAGACTTAAACTTGCCTGCAGATGTCGGTATTGTTACTTGGGATCACAGAGGTCAGGGAGCTTCTGGTGGGGCAAGAGCCTTTGTTGATAGTTACGACGATTATGTCTTTGATGGCCATCAAGTCCTTAAACAAATTGTTGCTGACAAGCCATACGATATTCTTACCCACTCAATGGGAGGGCTGGTCGCCCTGCATGGAATTCATAAAGGACTCTTCAAACCCGAAAGACTTCTGATGCTGTCACCTCTATTAGGGCTTGATAACCACAAAATACCTAAACAGATCGCCATGCCTCTTAGTCGCTTACTGACAAGACTTCACCTAGGTCCCGTTAGCTCAGGCTCCGGTAAGTACGATAAGAAAAAATTCGCTGGCAATCGATTAACCCAGGATTTTGAACGCTACCAAAGAATCCTTTCAACCCCTTATCCAATCCCTGGTGCAACTTTTGGTTGGGTCGCTGCCACCTTTGAAGCAATGGAAATGGCTTTTTCAGAAAAGACCTTCCGCGCAGCTCCGGCGAAGACCTACATTCTCGGTGGCAGCAGAGACACCGTCGTTGATCCAGAAGCTTGGCAACGCTGGGCGAAAGGCGCTCATTTTTACGGACAACATGATATCGCCTACGAGATGTATCAGGACGCTCGTCACGAACTCCTCTCGGAAATTGAGACGGTTTATAAGCGAACTGTTGAACAAATTAGGTGGATGTTTGAGCTTAAGTAGCTTTAATACTGGCCTCAAAGAGCCAATTGTCATCAAGGATGGTGATTTCCGGCGACTCAAAGGCAACAAATTCACTTTGCGCTATTGAGTCGTTCCAAAAAAGCGCCTGATCACTCTTTCTCAGCTGTGGCGACTGAAACCA
>CAZBDM010000181.1:1171-2754 GCA_964490675.1 uncultured Oligoflexales bacterium | reverse complement strand
CCAGTGCAGCTTATCGACAAGACGGGCGTTGAAAAACCCTCCCCAAAGCTTGCAACCACCTTCAAGCAACAAAGAATATATACCGTTATGAAAAAGCTCGTCCAAGATTTTGCTCGGATCAGCGGCATCGATGACAGTCCCCCCGAGGTCTTTGATCAGAGACTTTTTTTCCTCCGGCACAGAAGACCAGCGCCTTGCCTCAACCACCCAATAGAAATCCCTATCTACCTTGAGAAAATTGAGGTGATTAAGATCCATACGCTGCAGCGCTCTGCCGCTTCTGTCAAAGACAACAACTTTCGGGTGACGCTTTCTTGGGAATTCATCACATCTGACATCTAGACTTGGATTGTCAGCAATGAGCGTTTCCGCACCAATAGCGATGCCATCGTAAAACTGCCTTAAAAAGTGACCGTAGCGACGGGCTCTTTCGTTTGTAATAAAAACTCTTTTATCACCTTTATTGGCAATCACTCCATCAACAGAACTTGCCACTTTCGCTGCTACAAAAGGTCTCTTTCTAATCTGATTCGTCCGAAAAGCTTCAGTAAGAAAGGCTGTAGGTGAAGACAAGTATTCGGCCCTCTCGCAGGGAATTCCAGAGTGATTGAGCATGCTGGCACCGGATCCATCAACCAGTGGATTTGGATCTTGGTGGGCATAAACGACTTTTGCTAGCGGTAGATTTGTTAACATCTTTGCACATGAAGGTGTTTTGCCATAGTGGGCGCAGGGCTCAAGGCTCACGTAAACAGTCGCACCGTTTAAGTTGTTCTCAAGGCCACTTTGACGGATTTCACTAAGCGCTTCGACTTCAGCATGCGGACCACCAAGATTAAGATGTCCACCAGAAGAAAGAAATCTCCCATCTTTATCGATCATCACACAACCGACCAATGGGTTTGGAGCAACAAAGCCGATCCCTTGCAATGCACTGCGTTTCAACTCGTCAATAATTTGCTCTTGGCTGCATGAATCGCCGCTTTTCAAAGGCCTTTTTTTACAAAGTAATTCGTCTAGCGGCTGAGAATGGCAGACTATCTTCATATGAATTCACCTAAGGCCAACTTTGCTGATCGACCCATGATTTAATTTCGGCAGAAACCCACTCCGGATCGTCTAGTGGTAAATCATGACCAGCATCAGGGTGAACGGATAAGGAGCCTCCCCATTTTTTCTGGATGGAAGTACTACATTTAAAATCAACCAATCGGTCACCCTCAGAGGTTAAAAACAAAAGCTTTGAAAAGGGAGATCTTTTAGGAGGCTTAAAACTCGCGGCAGCATAAACCTGTCGGATCATATTTTGCCTTTTAACCTGACGATTATTCTGAATATCAATCCAGCCTGGGAGTGCTTTCTGACGTTTATCCTGACGATTACTGACCATTCGTAAGATGATCTCTTCCCTCTCTTCCATTGATAGAGCAAAGACGCTTTTCAGCGCGAGCGGATAAATCTGTGGTCTTAATCTTCTGTAGAATGGGCTAACCCTTGGTAGACTCGTATTAATCATGATCCCGGCAGAAAAATCTCCTGGGTATAGAACCGCCCAGTTAAGTGCTATCATACCGCCAAGTGAA
>CAZBDM010000181.1:0-1161 GCA_964490675.1 uncultured Oligoflexales bacterium | reverse complement strand
GGGCGACAATAACGCTGATATCGTGAGGACCGCTTTTATCTTGCAAATCAAGAAAATCACGCCTCATAAACCTGACATAATCGTGAATATGAGAAGGGCTTTTGTCTTGATGATATGTCCCCGCTCCCGGCAGGTCTAAAAAATGTAGACGAGCTGCTGGCATGTGCTTTTTAAACACTTCCGGGAACTCTCCCCAGTGGGCCTTTTCACGCGCCAAACCACGTAGAAAGTAATAGTTAAAAATGGGAGCTGCAATTTCATTCATTTTTGATGTTCTTAAACCACTTTTTCATCGCTAGTTTGTAATAGCGCTCTCGTTCCGCTTCTGGAAGATGAAGCCACTTTTCAGGTGAAATAACAGCACGAAAAAGAAAATCAAACAACAGGATATGTCTTCTAAGAGTCCTTTGGCGGCGATGAGGGATAATGGGATTGAAAAATCCCATCGCAGAAAACAACTGACGCGGATTCTTTTTTACCCAGATCCAGGAACCGAGTTCCAGACAAAACGGCATAAAAAGTTTGTTCTTATCTTCTTTACGGTGCTCGTCGTAAAGATAGTCCCAAAGATCCCCGTGGGTTGTATAATGCTTTGATTGAGGCTCGAACTTGTAGATATGGTGTGAATAAGTCATCCGTAGCAGCTTACGAAGAGCATACGCTTCGGTAAGATTGGGAAAAGGTGTGTGGGCTTTAGCGTAAGGAAACCAAATGCGATCACGCACTCCAAATCCAGAATGAACATCAAGCACGATAGCTAACTTTGAGTGCCACAGCTCTCTTTTGACAAAGTTTGTCAGAGCTTGCGCTTCGACTTCCATCGGTCGATCTTTTTCACCACGGTACCAAGGAAGCCTTGGTGAAAAACGGTGACCGCTGACGAGCCCGAACGCAGCGGTTTCCTTCGCATCGACAGGGGCGTTTCTCATCAAGTCTACCCCATTAGGGTTAGCTCTGGTCTGAAGCATCATACCGCCTGGATTAACCAGTGGATAAAAGAGTAGTCGGCATCTCTCGAGTTTGACCCGAATGATGTCATCCCAACTGAGAAGCTCGTAGATATTTTTCAAGTAAGCGATTAAGACTCGCGTACCAATACGCTCAAGTCCGTGCACTCCACCGACAAGAAGCAGTGCTGGAGCTTCAGGGTCTTCTACCCCG
>CAZBDM010000180.1:0-7999 GCA_964490675.1 uncultured Oligoflexales bacterium | reverse complement strand
GCCACCGAGCCTGCAAATGGCCGATCCAAACCGCAGTAAAAACAGTGGGACCTTACACTCTATTCTTGAATCGATGGAAAAAGAGCTGATCATCGACGCTCTCAAAACAACTCGCGGCAACATGGCAAAAGCGGCGAGAGATTTGGGCTTAACTGAGAGAATTATGGGGCTTCGCGTGAAAAAGTATAAAATCAGCTATCGTCACTTTAGAGAACACGGACTTTAAGCTTGCGACTCCAAATGCTCTTTAATAGCTTGGTAGTCTGCAGATTTTCCCCACCAAAGCTCTTGAGAAAGACGCGCTTGCTCAATTAGCATAGGAAGTCCGTCTTGGTAAGGTATACCGAGCTCGACCGCTTTATTGATAAAGGTTGAGGGTTTTCCATAGACAATATCAACAATCACTCCCTTAAAAGGGCTTATAGCGTTAGCGAAAGAACCCAAATCGTTTCCCTTTAGAGGTGCTGATGTCGCTTGAATGATGAGAGTATTTTCGCTTTCCACTTTTAAAGAAGCTGCTAGAAACTCTGGTGCAAATGGTGTGAAGCGAAGCTTTAGTGCTCCAGCTATCGATTTAATATGATCGTCTTGCTCGCGACTACGCCTAATGATGGTAATCGATTTGATATTGTCGTAAAGACTCATCTCGTCAACCAGAGCAGAAACTGCCCCTCCAGAACCCAAAACGATCACTCGCTCAAACTCGTTTAGACGGGCTCCAGCGTGTTTTAATGCGCGAGCAAACCCCCGACCATCAGTAGAAGTTGCCTGCCAATTATGTTCTCCTCTGTAAAGACAATTGACTGACTGGTGCTGGCGGTCTTCACCAAAAAGCTCAGCAACAAGTCTTTTATGGGGCTGAGTGATGTTTAATCCAAGACCCCCCTTCTGCCAAAAGTAATCGACAAACTCTCTTACTTCGGAAGCATCTAAATCAAAAAGTTGGTAGTTGGTATCGAGAGAAAGTTGACGAGCGCTAAAATTATGAATTTTGGGCGACAAAGAATAATGGATGTTTTGTCCGATAAGCCCGATTGATGATTGATTGATTTCATATTTTTCTAACATCCTGCGCCCTTTGCGAGATTGAAATGCAGAAGATTAAAGCTAGCACATTGATCCTCTATTGATAAGCTAAACAAAATAAACGATATTCCTAGTGTCTTATGCCGATTGACCAACTTGTTTAAATTATGAACATCATTGACTGCCACTCACAAAAAGCTCTTACAAGCATTGATTCACCGACAGCTACCACAATTGGCAACTTCGACGGCTGCCACTTGGGTCATCAAGAGCTGGTCAAAATGACTCTTCATCTATCGCGAATAAAATCAATGTCGCCATTGGCTCTGAGCTTTTCCCCCCGCCCGGAAGTATTTTTTAATAAAAGCTCTAAAGCGAGAGAACTTTTTACAGCGGAGCAAAAAAAACGAGCTTTCTGTGAGCTTGGCGTGAGCTATTTGGCTATCAAAATATTCGATAAAGAGTTCAGTCAGATCTCCCATGAAAGCTTTTTTCATGATTTTCTTTTGAAATCATTAAAAGCCAAAGCAGTCATTATCGGTGATAACTTTCGGTTCGGCTTTCGTCGCCTTGGAGACACCGCTTGGCTTAGACAAGCGGGCAAAAAAACAGATACCGACATTGCCATCGTGCCCGCAGTTATAGATGGCGACGAAGCGATCAGTAGCACACGTATTAGAAACGCACTGATGAGAAATGGCGATGTTGAGCACGTCTGTTCCTGGCTCGGAAGACCCTATCTTCTCGAAGGAAAGATTGAAAAAGGTGACCAGCTTGGTCGCACTATCGGGTTCCCCACGGCAAACCTCGGTGAAATTAAGCAGCTTACGCCAAAGCCTGGAGTCTACGCTGGCTACACTTGGCTTTCTTCTAGCGACAGAGAAACACCGACCGTGTTAAAAGTTGATGATTCTTCAATAGCAAGTGTTTTTAATATCGGATACCGACCAACCGTTTCAAATAAAATGCAATTAAGATGCGAAGCCCACCTGCTTTCTGGAGAGTATGGTGCTGATGCACTCTATGGTAAAAAAGCCGGTTTTTATCTTTCGCACAGACTAAGAGAAGAGAAAAAGTTCAACTCTATAGAAGAGCTAAAGAAGCAGATTTCGATGGATCTTGAGAAAGCCAAAAAAACGCTGAAGTAAATATTTCAAGGCGTCATAATTCTAAACTCTGAAAAATGTATGAGTCTCCATTAAACCTAACAGCACGGACCTGTTGATTACCGGTTTCGTCTTGATTATCTTCGGTAGTGTCTTCAATAAAGTTTGAAACATAAACAATTCTGAAGCTATCTGCTGTGCCCCCAATCACCGCCTGACTGATCGTCAAATCAACTCCACCACCTACTTCTTCGCTAGGCTTTTCACATGGATCTAAGACCATATCCCAAGTCTTAGAGCTTTGATTATAGCGCGGGATCAAAAGCTCTTGTTTGGTTCCATTAAAGTAAATCATTGCGCTACCAAAATTTAAATCTTCAGTTTCGCAGGTATACATAAGGCTTATCACAGCCAAGAAACGCGTAGCACTGGCGTCAGCAGATAATGACAAAACCTTATGCCCAACAATGGGATCAAAGTTTGACAACACTCCAGATTGATTAACGAGAGCAAGTTTAGACTGAATGAGAATCGACTTAAGCTCTGTTTCTTCTTGAGCTTCTTCATCCGTTTCGGCTTGTTCTTCATTCCGCTGCTCTTCGGACTGTGCTGCATCGAAATCACTTTTAACGAAAGAATCTACGCTCAAAGGCTCAGCAGTAGGGACCTCAGAGATCAGTAAGTTTTCCTGACCAAGGCTTGCTCTCACACTAAAATCAATGGTTTTGTCAGCGAGAAACTCAGAGTCTTCAGCCGAAGAAAAACCTTCTATGTTTGATGACTCAAATTTAGAAAGCGATGTATTATTTTTGATCGCAGCTATGGAATAACCACTCGATGTTTTAAGCCAAGAAAAGAACCGGTATGAGTCTTCCACGCTTTTTATATCTGACAGATTTTGCGGAGTTGAAACATTGCCAAGAGCGACCGTTTCTTTTAGTAAATCGCTCTTTTCAACCTCAGAAAGTGATGAAAAAGCAAAACCTTGACTGTCTGGGCTAAACTGAAAGTCCTTTACGACGACATCTCTTTTACCAATCTCAGTCACCGATGAATCACCGCGGTTAAATAGCGACAAACGCCTATTTCCATCGACGACATGGGTGATCGCCACGTAGGTGCCGTCTGGGGAAATTTTCGCTTCAATCTCAGAGCCAAGATCATCATTAGTTGTCAGCCTTTCAGGCTCGGGCAAATCCTGATCAAGCGGAGCTGAAGTCAAATAAACCTTCAAGGGGGCAGAGGTAGCGTTTTCAATGACTTCCGCAGAAAGATGCCTGCCACTGATAAAGGTTAAATTTTGACCATCAGCCGATAAGGCGACACGACCGTCAAAGACATCAAGCGACTGTTTGGAAAGTCTTCTTGAAGGAAAAACCTCTGCCGCAGCGTCGTCATTATTTTTTTTGCTGGAATCACAACCAAAACTGAGTGCGATAAAAGAAATAAGTAGTTTTAGACGCTTAGCAAAAGCAAACATTTACAATACCCAACTATATCAAATGAAATTTACCGCTTCTTCATATAATATTAAAAGCCCAGCCAGAAGCGGTTCCCCATTATGAATCAAAAATTGGCTAAAGCAAAGAAATTGATTAAATAAAAGAGACGAGAAAGGTTGGATTCGAGTACCCTACGATCACCGACCAGAAAGCAAAAGGCTGCACTGATGACAAACCCAATAACCGACCCCTCTCAGATACAAAGAGAGCTTTCCCCAAAAGAGCGCTACTTTAACCGCGAGCTGAGCTGGCTGAGTTTTAACTCTAGGGTTCTGGATGAAGCACTTGACAAGACAACGCCTCTTCTTGAGAGACTTAAGTTTCTTGGCATTTTTTCTACAAATCAAGACGAGTTCTTTATGGTGCGTATCGCCGGCCTAAAGAAAATGAAAAAAGAGGGTATCCCGGTCTGTGAATCCCCGGAAGCCATGCCCATCGAAACGGCACTCTCGGAAATTCAGACGCGCGCTAAGGATCTCTTAAAAAAACAGTATCACTGTTTAAAAAATGAGGTACTGCCCGGATTAGAAAAACATGGAGTTTCGATAACTAAATTTGATTCTCTGACGAAAGCCCAACAAGAGCGGCTCACAGAATATTTCATGCAAGATGTATTTCCCGTTCTAACGCCTCTCGCTGTCGACCCCGCCCATCCGTTTCCCTTTTTAAGAAATCTCGCTCTTTATTTAACCGTTGTATTTAAAACGGCCGATAAAGATGGTGAGCACCCTCTCGGATTTGTTGAAATCCCGGCGATTATTCCGCGCCTCATTGAGGTTAAAAACGGTAAAGAGCATACCTACGTGATGCTTGAGGACCTCATGAGAGCTCACATAGACAAGCTCTTTTTGGGATTTGAATACCATTCTACTTACACCATACGAGTAACTAGAAACCTCGATTATACTCTTCTTGAAAATGAAGTCGTTGACCTGCTCAAGTCGATAAAACAAGAAATGATTTCAAGAGAACAGCAGGAAGCTGTCAGACTTGAAGTGGATGCTGATATTTCCTCGGTAGTTCTCGAAAAGCTGGTAAAGGAGCTTAAGTTAGACAGCGATGACGTCTTCAAGATGCCTAGACCCCTATTCATTCCTGGGCTTTTTGATCTACTAAAGCTACCGCTCGATCATTTAAAAGATCCTCAATTCAATCCGAGGCTCCCTCGAAGCATGGCTTCTAATGAAGATATTTTCGCTATGCTGACCCAGAGAGACCTTTTTGTTCATCACCCCTACGAGAGTTTTTATGCTGTCGTTGAGTTTTTGGCGACCGCCGCTGCCGACAAAAATGTTTTAGCGATAAAACAGACTCTTTACAGAACATCAGGTGACTCTCCCATTATTAACGCGCTTATCCATGCCGCTGAAAATGGCAAGCAAGTCACCGCCGTAATCGAGCTAAAGGCTAGATTTGATGAGAAGAACAACATAGTTTGGGCACGTAGACTTGAAAGATCTGGCGTCAACGTAGTGTTTGGCTTTATCGGCCTAAAAACCCACTGTAAGGCTACTCTTATCGTCAGAAAAGAAAAAGAACAGATCGCTAGGTACGTCCATCTGGCTACCGGTAACTACAACTCAAGTACAGCAAAACTTTATACAGATATTGGGCTATTTACAAAAGACAAACAAATGGGGGAGGATGTCTCTGCGCTTTTCAATATTTTGACCGGTTTTAATGTCTTAACCGGTGTCAGAAAGGCCGGTTTTAAAAGCATTTTCCCTGACTTCAAAAAACTGCTTGTTGCCCCCATCGACTTAAAGCCTTCAATGCTCGCTCTAATCGACGAAGAAATTGAATGCCAAAGAAAACATGGTTCTGGTCTAATCATCGCTAAAGCCAACGGCTTAGTCGACCAACAGATCATCGACAAACTCTACGAAGCATCATGCGCCGGCGTTAAAATAAAATTAATCATCAGAGGCATCTGTTGTCTGAGACCTGGAGTGCCGGGGCTTTCAGAAAACATTGAAGTCATTTCGATCATCGATAGATTCTTAGAACACAGCCGGATCTTTTATTTCAAGGCAGCTGGTCTGCATCGCGTCTTTGTTGGCAGCGCTGATCTCATGGCCAGAAACATGAACCGCAGAATTGAAGCAACTTTTCCTATCGAAGATACTGATATCAAGCATCGTATCATCCATGAAATACTAGGAATCACTTTGTCAGACAATGTTAAAGCACGAGAGCTTAATGCTGACGGCACCTATACTCTCAGAACACCAGCTGAAGGCGAAGAAGTGATAAGAAGCCAAGAAAAATTCATTCAATTGGCTCGAGAAGAGGGTGTGAAATCACTACCCTACGACAAAGCGATCAAACATGCCGGTTCTAAGAAGGATAGCGGAAGACCGATTGCCAAGAAAGCTCTCTTTGCGCAAGAACCACCATTCAATGAAGGTAAACTTTAACTTTGGAACCAAACAGCAAACGAATCGCAGCTATTGATATTGGAACCAACTCAGCGCATCTTGTCATCGCAAGTATTAACGAAAATGGTCACCTTGCTATTTTTGATACCGATAAAGTCCTCTTAAGGCTTGGAGAAGCTTTCGACGAGCACAAAAATATTAAACGTGAAGCGATTGAAAGAACTGCAAAAGCAGTTTTACATATGAAAGAGCTTGGCAAAAGTTACGATCCTGCCTATCGAATCGTCGCCACACATGCGGTAAGAGAAGCGCAGAATCAAATGGAATTTATTGATTTTATAAAAAATAAAACCGGGATCACCGTCGAGGTCATTGACGGCCTTGAAGAAGCCAGATTAATTTCTGTCGGGATGCAAGCTGGTTTTAGTTTTCCTCCACACGAACCTTTTTTGGGAATGGATATCGGCGGCGGCTCCACTGAAGTCATCGTTAGTAATCAAGAAAAAATTCAGTACGTATCCTCAGCAAAACTGGGAGCAGTAGTGCTCACAAAACAGTATCTTTCCAAGCCAACGATTTCGATTTCAGATATCGAGCAACTGCAGGAACATGTCGAGACAAGACTAGGCTCTTTTCAGTCCGAAACTAGAAATCTTCTTTTTCATAAAGCACTCGCTTGCTCAGGAACCGCAAAAAGCTTAGCTCAAATGCACGCAAAACTATTTAGAGCGTCTGATTTGAGTGACACGAATGGCTATAAGATTCCCGTAGATGATGTCATGAAGATTTACCGCGAATTAACCCTTTTAAAAACTCCCAAAAAAATCCGTCAAGCCTTTCCTGTTGACCAGGCACGATCTGAAATCATTTTAGCAGGCACAACTATCCTACTTGGTTACTCAAATATTCTTAAGGTTAAAGAGTGGGTCGTCTCTACCTACGGATTGCGAGAGGGACTGGTTTTAGACACCGCTAGTCGTATAGCGCCGGTTAATAACTACAGCAATGAAGATGTCAGGTGGAATAATGTCAAATCTTTGGCTAAGAAGTTAAGGATCAACAGCCTTCATGCAGAAAAAGTCACTCTTACTGCACAGTCAATTTACGATCAGCTTGAAGACCTTCCAAAGAGCTTTGCGCAGAGAAAAACTTATCTTTCAGACAGGGAGCTTTTAAGTGTCGCTTCTTGGCTTCATGAATCTGGTAAATTCATTGCCTTTCCTCGCTATCACAAGCATTCCTTTTATATTATCTCAAACAGCAGAATCATGGGCTTTACCCAAGAAGAAAAAGAGATCATTGGACTTATTGCCCGCTATCACAGAAAAGGTGTCGCATCTCGGAAGAGCTTCTCATGTCGCAATCTCCACCAGGATGACCTTGAACGGGTCAATTTCCTTGCCGCAATCCTTCGCATCTCTGTAGCAATCAATCGAACAAGACAGTACAGGATCAAAGATACGATAATAACATTAGCCGGAAGGAAGATCATTTTCACCTTGGAGCACGATGAGAACGACTCCATAGAGGTCGAACTCCATAAGATTGAAAACGAAAAACAGATCCTTGAACGAATCTTCGATTTCGAAATTTCTATAAAAGAGAAAAAGGTCAAATATGGCTGATAAACTTTCTTTTACCGGATTCAAATCATCTCTAAAACAGGCAAGACTTGCTCTAAAGGATGCGCAAGACATCTCTTTTTATTTCGTCTGGGGACCGTCTGAATTCTTCAGTGAAAGAGCACTCCAATCACTACGCAGAGATTTCGAAAAAAACGCCTCTATAAAAGCCGTTTCTATAGATTCAGCACAGCTGACTATGGAGAGTTTTTTTGAATACTGGCAGCAAAACTCACTTTTTGAAGCTGAAAATCTCGTTTTGATAAAACGCGCCCAAAAGAAAAAAGAGATCCTCAAGTGGTTGGATAAAATAGACCCAAAAGTCTCATCAAAAAACAAATTTCTTATTGATTGGCGATCCGACA
>CAZBDM010000179.1:1204-8001 GCA_964490675.1 uncultured Oligoflexales bacterium | reverse complement strand
TGCATCAAATCCAATGGCTATAAAGGCTATCGATGGTCCCAATGAAATTGTAATCTTACCGGAAGATCCAAATACTCCTTCAAATGAGCCGGTTTTGGATCTTACGCACGCGGGAAGCAATCCCTTTTACTTGGCAAATGGTCATGACGGTATCGCTGTGGTTAATGCTCCCCAGGGTGAGGATTGGCAGTATCTAAGATCGATTTCTACAGAGTTTCGAGCCGAGAAAATTGGCTCTAGAGATGGCTTTTTGTTTGCAGCAGGTGAAAGCATCATCCAGTTTTACAACATCGAAGATCCTTTTGCCATTCAAGCTGTGTATAAAATCCCTTTACAAGAGCAGACTCTGGTCGATTTTTTTGTTGCTGAAAAATACGCTGTTTTTGCCTTAAAGGGTGTTTTCAATCAAATATTAACGGTAGATATTACCAATGGATCGAGCCCACAGTTCGCCAAACTTTATCCAACCAGATTTGCTTCAAAACAAGTGGTCTCTGCAAATGAACGCGCTTTTTCAGTTTCACATGACGGGCTTAAGCTTGAAATCATTAACCTTTCAGATCCAAAAACAGCTTTTTTAGAACAAATCGTTACGGTTAGTGAAGAGATTCAGCAGATTGTACTTAGTGGCGACAGGCTTCTTATTCTTAGTTCTGAAAAGCTTAGCTATTTAACTGTCAAATAATTTGGAAATCAGTTCATTCCTCCCTGGCGATCGGTGCCCAGTCTTTCCTGGACATCTGTGATGAGTAAGAAAAATCAAGTTTACTAAAGCATTATGTATGGTTTTTCTTAGCCCAAAATATGCATGATTTTCATGTGGTTAAGCGCGAGGCTAGGCTTCCGGGGCGTCCACCCGATGGAGAAGAAAAAATAAATGGGGCTGAATTATGAGTCGATCGGTTTTTCTATTCATTATTTTTATTACGACATTATATGGGTGTAAATTATCGCAGACAGCAACAATATCCTCTGTTGTTGAAGCAAAAATAGACCTGAAAAACGTCAGTCAGTATCAAAAAGTAGAAGACGTTAGAATATTTACAAACCACCTTTTATCTGAAGCTGGATTCAAAGAGCAGTTCACGGAGGCCGAATTTCAGTCTTATCTTCGCCAGTATTTGTATTTTGCGATGCGCCAGGAGTTTGCCGGGCAACACATAGCTCTTTTTGAAAAAGGATACTTACAGTCTCTGCCTGATATCACAATTGAAAAGGAGATCAATGAAGCGCTTTTCAATGGTTATCCTTTAGTGATTGAAAACCAAAAGACAAACTACGGACAATATGTTGCGGGAATGTGTAATGCCTATCTGGGGGTTTTAAACACTGATCAGTTTGAAGCATACTTCGCGGATGATAGTGACGTACAACTCATCCCAAAAGAAGACATTGAAGTCAAACAAATGGTCCCAACAGGCACGCCTGTTCTTGCAAACTTAGCATCGTCAGGAAGCGCTTCAAATGATTACTGGGGCTTTATCAACCAAGCTCTTTCTGTGAAGCTCAGACTTAGTCGAGCTAATGTTGCTTTCTGGTCAAGATATTTTTCTACGGGATTTGGTGAGGATGTCATTCGAACCAGATTAGAGAGTCTCCTTGGGGATAAGAAAGAACGTTGGATTGCAGTAGAAAGTATTTTCCCCAATTGGCTTTCGAAAAAAACTAACAAGTACTCTCAAGACTTTAATACTCACCAATCTTTTGGGGCAGCCTGGTCGTTCTTTCAAAATGACTATTTAGCGTCGGCATCGGCAGAATGTCTGGAGTCGCGAGTGATTGACTCCTATCGACCCGTCAGTTCTGATGAATTTCCTAAGTTCGGTGACTTGCTATATACGAACGGCCATAGCTCTAGAGTTCTGTTGAGAAATCCCCACAACAATAAACTGATCACTTTAAGCCTACACGCCGGTGGCGCAGCAGCCTATCGCCTGTGGTATGCTGATGATGATGGATTTATGAAAAAGCCTGTCATTTGGCGGCGATGTAAAGCCGGTGAAAAAAATATCTGTCCTCACAAATGGCCCTTAAGTGATACCTGACAGTGATTGGCTCAAGCTTTTGACTCTTTTGTGATTTGGGAGTATAGCTTGCCTTGAGAGTCGAGGGTTCGCCTTGCCTCGTAGCGTCTTCTCTGTTCTGGAGGCCTGTGATGACGATATGCAAAATTCTCAAAAAATTCGTGTTAATTTCTTTCATCTTCTTTTTGCAATCTTGTTGTACCGATCGTTGTTATTCTCCCGGCTATGTGGAGGTTTACCATCCCCACGCACCTGTCGGATATATTGGTGAAACTTATGTGGAGGATGTTTATTGGGAGTCTCATCCGGCATTTATACCAGGCCCACCGCCGCCGCCTCCTCCAGAGTTTTATGGTCCTCCCATTGGACCTCCTGGAATGATTCTCCTGCCCTATCGTGATCGTTTACCTAGTCGGCAACCCATTTACGATGAACCTCAGTTTCTTTATTCGTCTTTAACAGGCGAAGACGCTTCCTTGCGTAGAGCATGCCAGCAAAGGTCAAAGTCTGTTTGTGCTAAATGGGTGAGTCGGACAGGCCAAGCTCATAGTGATTGCTTTGTCATACGTTATGGTTGCGAAAGCCTCGGATTATTGTCGGCGAAGGAGATTCTTCAAAGAGATGATCTTGTCATTATCTTTGCCGAACGATTTGGTATAAGTTTTTTAGCTGCCACAAAAGTTGTAAGAGCTTTTTCTGAGGCATCGAAAGGTCGAATGCGGGCATTTTGGCAGCTTGGCTTTACGGAGGAGGACCTTATCGCTCAGTTTAATCAACAACCTGCTGATCAAAGCCTTATTGAAAGACTATCAATCAACTTAGACTTGGATTCAGAAAGTGTGACCCGTTTGCTGGAAGAACTGTCCTCGGGGATTGTCGCCCAAGTTGCTCATTCGAACAGTCGGCTGTGGCAAAATTGTTTTAAAGCTGACGTCTGGCAAACATTGGATACTTTGTCTTGTCGACAAAGACATGCCCCCGGTTGTTCGCCTGAAACAGGAGCGAAGCTCTGTTTTGTCGCAAGAGATAGTGATAGGCTTGGCCTCGATATTCACAGTCTCTAATGTCTTATTTTAAGTTTTTTCGTCCTCTTTCAAGTGTTAAACTTCCATAAGATCACTTGAGAGGGGATACTCATGGAAGACTTTTACCAATTAGGCCCACGACTAGACAATCAATTTAGCAGCGATTCTCTCCTAAAATGGTATCTTAAAGTCAATATTCCTGACGAATTTAAAGAAGAGATTTTTTCTGATTTAGAAAGATTCGGTGAAAGAGTTGTCACTGATGTTTGGCAGATGGCATGTGACGCGGAAGCTCATCCTCCTGAGCACATTCCTTTTGATGCTTGGGGTAAAAGAATTGACGAGATTAAAGTGTCAGAGGGCTGGCGACAACTTGACCGAGTCTCTGCCGAAGAGGGGTTGGTAGCCCTTGGCTATGAAAGGAAATTTAATGAGTATTCGAGGATCTACCAGTATGCAAAGATGTATCTTTTTCATCCTGCAAGTGCATACTACGGATGCCCTCTTGCGATGACCGACGGAGCAGCTAAGCTTATTGAGCTTTTTGGTGATCAAGATCAACAGCAAGCTTATCAGCATCTCACATCGAAAAATCCAGAAAAATTTTGGACTTCCGGGCAATGGATGACAGAAAAAGCCGGCGGTTCTGATGTTGGGCGGTCGCAAACAATTGCCAAATATGAAGATCATGAGTGGCGGCTGTACGGGACCAAGTGGTTTACATCTGCAACGACTTCTCAAATGACGATGACCCTGGCTCGCATTGAGGACCAAAAGGGTCAAATGGTTTCTGGAAGCAGAGGACTGAGTCTTTTTTATCTCGAACTGCGTGACGATAAAGATAAGTTGAATGGAATAGAAATCTTAAGGTTAAAAGATAAACTCGGCACAAAAGCTCTCCCCACTGCTGAGCTAAAATTAATTGGGGCAAAAGCTAAACTCGTTGGCAAGGTTGGTGAAGGGGTTAAAAGTATTGCCTCTCTTTTTAATATTACGCGCATCCAAAATAGTTTTGCCGCCCTGGGAACCGCCAGACGTGTACTCAACCTTGCAAAAGACTACGCTGGCAAAAGACAGGCGTTTGGACGTTTTCTAAAAGACCATCCCTTGCATATTAAAAACCTTGCAGAGTATGAGCTTAAGTTTCATTCAATGTTTCATCTTAGCTTTTTTACGGCTAAACTTCTCGGTCTTAGTGAATGCACTGAAGAACATCGACAGGAAAATGAAAAGCTTCTTAGGCTGCTGACGCCAGTTAGCAAGCTTTATACAGCAAAGTTAAACATGTCGATCGTTAGTGAAGTGATCGAGTCTTTCGGAGGGGCTGGATACTGCGAAGATACTGGTTTGCCGAGATGGCTTAGAGATGCTCAAACCTTAACGATTTGGGAAGGCACGACTAATATTTTGAGTCTTGATCTATTGCGAGCCATCGAAAAAGATCAAGCTTTTCCCATCTGGGTCAAGAAAATCTCAGCAATCTTGAGGCCCCTTAACTCCGAAGGAGCTGCGAGCGTCAAAACTCTCTTGCAAGACTTTGTCAACGAAGTGGAAAAGGTTGCCCAAAAGTCTCCTGACGATCAACAAGCAATAGCGAGAGAATTTGCCTTTCAGGTGGCGGAGATCACTAGTGCAGCTCTTATGCTTGAATTTTCAGTGCAGGTAAAGGATGCAAAAATCTTTGATCTGGCAGCACAAAGATGGTCAGAAACTCTCGTTCTTCGAAAACTAAGCTCCGATGAAAAGAAGCGTAAAGATGATTTCGATCTTCTTTTTGGCTAACCTGAGTCAGTGTCAGTGAAGGGGCATGCTTGTCTAAAAACTTTGAAGAATACCGACAAAGTAACAGTAAGATTGTCTTTATTGATGGAGATTGTCATCTTTGCCATAAGGCTGCTCTTTTTATCATAAAATACGATCAAAGTAAGGGCATTCTTATTGCCAAACTACAATCAAGGCTCGGTATGGAGGCTTGTCGGGCTACTGGACAAGACGACAAAGATTTAGATACGTTTGTGTTTTTGGACGATGGTCAAGTGTTTACAGAATCCTCTGCTATAATAGAGCTTTGCCAGTATTTTCCCCTAGTTTTTCGGTGGGTGGCGCGCCTGGCAAAACTTTTACCACGCTTTTTGCGAGACTTTATCTACCGAAAGATTGCTCAAAAACGTCATACAATTGCACCTAAAGCAGACTGTCCAAGCCCCCCTGAGAAATATCGCGAGAGATTTTTACATTAATCTCTCAATTTAGAGTTGTCTTTTGTTGTGTTAAAATGACTGCGTTGATAATTGACAAAACAAGTTTTTAATATCTCGAAGAGGTCACCTTTGATTAAATTTGAATTAAATGGTCAATCAGTGGAAGTCAACGTACCTGAGGAAACACCTCTTCTTTGGGTTGTGCGCGAAGAGTTAAAGAAGAAAGGGACACGCTTTGGCTGCGGTCGGGGGATATGTGGCTCGTGTACTATGCACATTGATGGTCAACCGACAAGAACCTGCATTTTGCCAGTCAGTGTCGTAAAAAATAGAAAAGTTACGACTATCGAAGCGATGAAAGCAGACGATCTTCATCCGGTACAAAAGGCCTGGATCAAGCACAGTGTACCGCAATGCGGATATTGTCAATCGGGCCAGGTGATGCAGGCGATAGGGCTTTTAGATCAGAATAAAAAATGGACTGAGGACGAGTTAGTCGACAGCATGAGTGGTAACCTTTGTCGCTGCGGAACCTATAACAAAATTAAGAAGGCGCTGCTTGAGGCTGCTAAAGAAATGGGGAAACTAGCATGAATCAAACGAGAAGAGAATTTGTCAAGGTTTCCTTAAAAGCAAGTGGAACGCTTTGTTTCGCTTTTAGTTTTCCAGCATGCGCGACAAAACGTGGTGTCGTTGAAGTCACTCCTGATGATGTTTACAAGTCCCTTTATCTTGATGTCACTCCTAAAAATGAGTTTCTATTTAGCTTCGATAAGGCTGAAATGGGGCAAGGAGTGATTACCGGTCAGGCAACGCTTTTCGGTGAAGAAGCGGATATTAACCCGATGTCAATCGTCATGAGGCCAGCGATGGCTAATCCTCTCTACGGTACTCAGGGGGGTCATATGATTACCGGAGGCAGTACCAGTACTCCCGACCGCTTCGAGCTGCTTAGAAAAGTAGGCTCCGCTTACAGAGAGCATGTTCTGCGTGCTGCAGCTTATTTTTGGAAAGTTCCTCACAACGAATTGCGTACCGATGATGGTAAGGTCTTTCATGATGGTTCTAAAAAGTCGGCTACCTATGCGAGCTTTAACCAGTCAATTACCAAAGTTAAAGCTCCTGATCTTGATGACGTGAAGTTGAAAGAGCGTAGTCAGTGGAAATATATAGGAAAGACAACCCCAACACTCGATGCCCTTGAAAAAACTACCGGTGCTCCTGAGTACGGTATAGACTTTGAGCTTCCTAATATGAAAACTGCTTTTGTGATGCGGTCACCAGTCTTTGGCGGTAAGCTCAAATCCTTTGATGAGAAAGCTCTCAAAGCAATAGACGGGGTCGTTGATGTTAAAAAAATTGATCGTGGCGTGGCAATCATATGCGATACTTATTGGCGCTGTCTTGCTGCCAGAAAAAAGATCACAGACAAAATGATTGTGTGGGAAATTAAAGAAGAAGATAAAGTGTCTTCAGAGCAACTTACTGAGAAATACTACAGCTCCCTTGATGAAAAAAAACCAAGTGTTGGTAAAGATCAAAAGCAT
>CAZBDM010000179.1:0-1194 GCA_964490675.1 uncultured Oligoflexales bacterium | reverse complement strand
CAGCAAAATATGACTTACCATTCTTAGCTCATGCGACCATGGAACCTCAGAATGGGCTTGCCTGGAAGAAAGCCTCTTCATTTGAATTCTGGGTGCCCACCCAAGGTCCTACATTTGTACAGAACTACGCAGCGATGAAGTCTGGACTAAGCCGAGAGTCGGTGATCGTCCATAATGCAAAGTATCTTGGTGGTGGTTTTGGCAGAAGAGGAAATATTGATTATGCCATTGAACTCACCGATATCGCTGTGCAAGTGGACTATCCAGTCAAACTCATGTGGTCAAGAGAGGATGATATGCAATGCTCTCCTTTACGACCTCTTACTGCCCACAAGCTTGATGCTGTCGTCGGCGAGAAGATCGAAAGCTGGAGCCATCAAGTAGCAGGAAAATCAATCATTCAAGGGCTTGTTAAAGAATGGATGCCTCTTATGCTACCAGAGTGGATGCCAGATTCGATGGGGAGTGGAACAGGAAGCATGGTTTCAGGATTAATGGATTCTTTTGGAATGACGCCTCTTATGGAAGAAGGTATTAAACAGCCCTATGATTTGCCAGTCAAAGTCAATGCGGTCGATCAAGAAAATAATATTCCTGTAACTTTCTGGAGAGCAGTGGGACATTCTCACAATGGCTTTGTTGTTGAGAGCTTTCTTGATGAAGTGATTCATTCAATGAATAAAGACCCTCTTGATGTCAGACTTGAACTTTTAAAAAATGCACCAAGACCCCGCAGAGTTGTTGAGCTGGTCGCTGAAAAGTCTGGCTGGCGCAACTACAAACCGCAAAACGGCAGGGCTTTGGGACTCGCTTATCACTTTTCCTTTAACACTCACTGTGCCGAAGTTGCTGAAGTGGAGGTGAAGGACAATAAGATTAAGGTCCTTAAGGTGGTCGCAGCTGTTGATGTCGGAATAGCAGTCAATCCAGAAATCGTTAAAATGCAAGTTCAGTCTGGCATTATCTACGGCTTAGCAGCAGCAATGTATGGCAAGATTGAATTCAAAGAAGGTCAGATTCAGCAATCAAACTTTCATGACTACCCGCTTTTGAGGCTCAATGAAACCCCTGATATCGAAGTACATATTGTTGACTCAAATGAAAAACCTTCAGGAATCGGTGAGCCGGGGTTACCGCCTATAGCGGCTGCAGTCGGAAACGCTGTTTTTAAAGTCACTGGAAAACGTTTAAGAC
>CAZBDM010000178.1:0-8021 GCA_964490675.1 uncultured Oligoflexales bacterium | reverse complement strand
CATGAGGATTTCACGACGACGAAGCAACACATCAACCGTCTAGAAATTCGGATCCTTGTTATATAGTTGACAACCGCTGGTTGCTGAAGACAAATTTTCCTTGCATGTGACTCCGATCTACTTCTCGAAAGACCCATACCATTCTCAGACCTCGCAAACCGGTATTGAGAGATAAAACACGTTGCTGCATTACTCGCCCACAACTGAAGAGCATCGTACTGAGAAATTTCGTAAGCAATGTCGGTTGATTGATTTCTTGATTTATTCATACCACTATCAGAATAGGCAAACAGAAAAATATCTTTGAAATTTGCCAGATAAAGATTCGCACATTCCTTCTCAATCACAACGTCGGCAAAATCCTGCGATTGTGAGCGGCTCAGATTCATTCCCTCATCACTGTTGGCAAATAAGAAGGCTTCTTGATAGACCGTTGATCGATCAAAACGACAATCTCTCGGGCGATCACCTGAAACAAGAGCGATTGTTTGATTAAGCAGTCTCAAGGTCTTGTTTTTGATAGGTTGAGGCAGTTCCTCTACTTTTTCTTCAATGATACTGTGTAGCTGCGAAGCCCTCTTTAGCAATCGCTCGGAACTTTCTTGCCCAAAAGCTACAGAGCTTAGTAAATATAAAACGAAAATGCTGAAGTGAGATTTATTCTCCATCAATTTTCTCCACTTTTTGGGAAGTCTGACTAAAGCGTAACAAAAATACAATAAGAGGGGAAAGCCAATTCGGACTTATAAAGGAGGTGAGTTAATTCTCCTTGACTAGAACATGTTCTTTAAAGAAGCTGTCTCTTCAAAGTCAAAATAATATTGAAAAGGACGGATTTACCATGAGGACGAGACGCTTTAAATTGGTAGTATGTTTTCTCTCACTGTCACTATCCCATTGTAGTAGCGCAGATAAAAAGAACCAACGACAAGAAGCCGAAGATGCTCAGTTACAGCTCTTTAGCAACAAATGTGCTTCGAAAAGAACCTTTACCGAACAGAGTAGCGAAGCCAAGGATGTCAATCCTCCAAGCCCCCAAGACCTTGATTTTGATACTTTAGAAAACCAGATGCAAAACGAAGGAATCAATGGCTGGATTCACGCTGCAGTACCTGAATTTAATACTTACGTTTTTACCTACAGAAAAGCTGGCGACTTTTTCACGAATTATCAGTTTCCTTTGGTTATTAGAGATCCACAACTAAGTGAACAGTTTAAAGCCTTCGGACGTCATGACAAGCTTAACCTTAAAGGATCTTACGTCAACCATAACAGCCCGCAAAAACATATACTCGTGAGCAGCGCCGAACTCATTGAAGACTGGCAGAGTGAAAACTACAAAGACACCTATCAACGCAACGCCAATGCACCAAATGAACTTAGCCAATCAGGGGAAGCGATTGTTAAAGTCCACTCGATTGACAGCACCGGTCGAGTTTTGGTTGTTGAATATAAAGACTATGTCGTACAAGTACTGTCAAACGATCCAAAGCTTACCAAAGATCTCTTTCGGGGTGACAAGATAAGGCTACAGTACATTGCTGAAAAATCTGAAAATCGCCCTCTACATTTAATTCTCGATACTTCGCATGAAAAACCGATCGAAATGATTGAGCGTCTCGTTGATCTTCATGGAAAACAAGCCACTTTTGAGGGCTGCCTGGTGATGTTTCCACAAAGCCCGCAGATTATCTTTGACGTATATGCCCTGGTTGAGACTGATCAATATGGTTTGAAGTTAAATTGGACACTGCCTAACTTTGAAAGCATTGAGATGTTTACTGCGATTAGAGAGAAATTTGCTTCTATGTGGGAAGCTCACCAAGACGAAGCCTTTAACGATCGTAACAAAATGGTCAACGTTAACATTAGAGTAAAAGCGACTGGCAAGCTCAATATCACTTCCCCCAATCAGGCTAATCCGCAAATTCTTCTTGAATCCCCTGACAGCATTGAACTTGAGCATGTTAGCGATTAAATTTTAGACTGGGAGCACATGCTCCCAACACCTCAATAAATTAACCCAACAACCTCGCTGCAACCATTGAAAATAACCAATAAAATAAATTGGTTAGTTGCCCTTGTTGTCGCGACTCATAAAATATAGTCCTACGGAGTCATTATGATGAACATCGATTTGGCGGTCATGGACAGACCAGATATCACTAAAAGATCTAGTGTTAAAGGAGTTAAGCTTCCTATTATTGCTCTGACCGCGTATACATTGAAGTCTAATAAAGAAAAGGGTCTTGCAGCTGGGTTCAGCGAATATCTTGCAAAACCCCTTGATTTAAATAAAATAAGAGAAGTCATTGATAAGCATCTTTCATCTCTTCTTTAACCGAAAGACTCATGAGCTCCTTATCCATTCGCCGAGCCTTATCTAAATACACCGTGCAAATTTTGATTGCTGTTATGTCTTCTATCGTGCTTGGTATTCTCACCTCGCTTTTGGGGCTGATTTTAGGCCCAGTTTTAAGCGGTCTTCTGTCCCAACATTACGATCCTCATCAACTTGATATTCAGTCGATGTTTCCTTTCAGACTTCTTCCCAAACTATTCGTAAATAACTATCTCACCTCCTTTTTAGAATTCGACAAGCTGCCATATTTCCTCCTTGCTGTTGCCAGCTTTAAAGCCTTTCTGACATTTCTCATTTTTATGATCTGGGAAAACATTGGCGAAAAAGTCGTCACTGACTTCAGAAAAGCCGCCTTTAGCTCGTTTGTCAAATGGCAACCAGAAGATCGCGAATCAGCTGGAGGCACCGACATCGAAGATAAAATCTCCTCCCAAATTACCAACAATCTACGTCTTACTAAACAGTATATCGTGCGTTTTTATGGAGGAATCCCCCGAGAGATTTTACAGACAGCATTTCTCATTACAGCCCTTTTATCTATTTCTCCAAGACTTTTTCTGTATATCGTAGTGTTCATTGTACCCGTTGGGGCGTTTATTGATCGTTCGAGCCGTGCTGTAAAAAGAAGAGTTAAGAGAGCTATTAACGATTATTCGTCTATCAGTAGCTGGATCGAACAGCGCTTTTTAGGTATCGAAACCATTAAACATTATAAAAGTGAATCGATCGAAACGCTAAAGATGTCGGAGCAAGGTGAAAGTCTTTATAAAAAATTTTTTCGGGCTGCTAAAATAAAATCTCTCACTTCGCCTGTGACAGAATTCATAGGCATCATTGCTTTAGCCATTGTTATCTACTTGAGCACAGTTTCAGAAGCTTCAGAGTCACCAGCAACTCTTTTGTCGTTTTTTGCTTGCTTGGGTCTTCTTTCTCAATCAATCACAAAGTTAAGCAAATATGTTAACGCCCGCGCCGAAGGAAAAGCAGCCTTTATTCAAATTAAAGACACTTACAGTACTCTAACTCAGCAGACCTTAGAAAGTATCTATCCACCACCGAACTCGTCTTGCAAAGTTCCTACTCCTGAAAGCGCCATTTACTGTCATTCTCTATGCTATAGCTATCCAAACACTTCTGAGAATGTTATTGATCAGTTTAGCTATAATTTTCGATATGGGCATTTTTATGCGGTCTTTGGTCATTCCGGAGCGGGCAAAAGTACGCTTCTAAAAGTTCTTCTCAAGTACTTTCAAGTCGAAAGTGGAGAGCTCTTCTTTCACTATCCAGAAGAAAGCCTTTACCCGATTTCTTATCTTCCTCAAAACCCGATCTTAATCCCTGGAACAATTGCAGAAAACGTTTCTTATCCACTTAAGCCAAAAAATAGTGAAGCTATTAAAAGCGCCCTCAGAAATGCGCAAATTGATGACCTACTTGAGCGTTTTCAAGATGGGTTAAACCACCACCTTGATTACAGTGACGCTAAACTTTCCGGGGGGCAGGTACAGCGGCTAAACTTGGCAAGAGTTTTTTATCTCAACTCTCGAATTATTTTAGCGGATGAATGTACTTCTGCACTTGATAAAAATACGGAAGCTATGATTTTAAAAGCTCTTAGAGATCTTGCAAACAATGGATCGTGCGTCATTATGATTGCACACAGACCTTTGGTTCTCGACTATGCCGATCAGGTTCTACTCATGGATCATGGAAAACTTGTAAAAGAAGGTGCGGCAGATAGATTAAAAGAAGATGTCATTTCTTTAATTAAAAGTGACTGACTGTCTCGAAACTTTTGAAAGCAAATGTTCTTTTACCTGCCAAACATTGTCAAAATAAGATAGAGTTTCAAGGCGATGAGTCACATAAATACAGATGACTCCGTCTCTTAAGCATGTCTCTTTTAGAAGCTTAACGAGAGTCTCCTCATTTTTTAAATCAAGCCCTGAGGCAGCTTCGTCTAGTAAGAGGATGTTCTTTTTTCTTAAAAGCCCCCTAACAATTGTGAGTCTTTGCAGCTGTCCCCCTGAAACATTTGCCTTAATGGAATCGATCATTTTGGACTTTAGCTCATCACGATTTTTGACAAGAGAGGTCAAATCCAGCCTTTGACAAAGATCAAACATTTCATCGAGATCTACTTCACTGTCCAGTCCATATGATAGGTTGTCATAAAGGCTTCCCGAAAACAAAAAAGGCTGCTGACTCATGTAAGAGGAACGTCTCGCGGTTTCTTGCCAACTTATATTTGCTTTATATACTCGCGGTTCTATAAGTCCAGCGAGGGACTTCAGGAGACTACTCTTACCCGAGCCGCTATGTCCGACCACAGCAATCATCTCACCCGATACAGCTTTGACTGGTTCAGTAACCTCTACCAGGGTTTTACTATCAACCTCACAAATGAGCTGATCAAGCCTAAACTCTTTTAGAGAGTGATCAAAACCGTTCTTCGCAAAGTTTAAAGATTCAACCGATTGTAGTTTAGTCCTGAAGATCGACAGGCTTTGTTTAAGAGCTCCCATCGTTTCATTGAGCTTTGTAAATTGTTCTCCAAAGTTTCTCAGGGGTCGAATGAGAAACCCCACCCCAACAAGAAACTGGAAGACATACTCACCATCAAACATCGAACCCTTTGAATCTTTGGTATAATAAGCAAAAAACCCGGCAAGACAGACAAACCCTAACCATTCAAGAAGTGGTGGAAATGTTGCTCTATATTTGATTGAGGATCGAATGTGTCGAAAGTATTTGTCGGCAAAATCATCAAAAAACTGGATTTCAACCTTTTCACCACCCTGGCTTCTTAGGTGAACAAACCTTCTTCTCACCCCAAGGATTTGATTGGCCAACTGTGCCATCATTGACTGGGCTTGACTGATCATCTTAGAAATATTCCTCGATGCGAACCCCAAAGTTAACCCAAAAGGTATACTTGCAAGAATAAGTATTAATGTTGCCTCAAGGTTAATGATGAGAAGAGCGAGTAAACTACCAAGAATGATGAAAACATCCCTAAATACACTTTTCAAAATTTCTGAAAATCTTTGCTGCAGAAACAACACGTCATTCATGACCATCGACATCCACTCCGATGAGGGACGAGCAACGATTGCAAGATAGGGTCTATGAATGACCTTTTCAAACAAGCGACAACGATAATTATGAGTCACCCAAAGTGAAATAGATTCCTGACTAATTTGCATAATGTAAAGACTTACCGCTCTTATCAAACCGACAGCAATGAGAGAAATGGGAATGATCAATGATAAAGAATTCGACGTAATGGAAAGATCCCAGTCAATATGTTCCCCCCACTTTGCTGAATGTAGCAGGCTGGAAAGACTTAAATTTTGATCTGAACCCATTCCAACCAGAGCCTTGAGCAAAGGTCCGGCGATAAAGACCAAAGCTCCTTGCGATATAGAGAGAAGAGCCGCTGCCAATAAAGCGGAAATTAGCGCCCATTTCTTTTCGAACAAGGGAGCAAACAAAAGACTTCTAACGAGCTCTTTACGATCGTTCAATCAATCTCCTGGTCGTTCATCATCAGAAGACGCCATTATACTAAGAATCTAAAATTTTTATAGAAATAGTCGAGCACACCAACAAACGACCTCCAACCGAAAGTAACCACCTAAAAATAAGGAATAAATAAGATTATTTTAAATTTCGCCAAAAATTTATTGACCGGTCAGCCAAATTGGAATACACATTCGGAACGTCAAATAAATATAAAAAGACTTTTTAGGGGGAGTCATGAACGTTTCATCAAGTGTCGTGCTTTTAATATAAAAGTACCCGAACTCGCATCTTAATCTCAAAATTACAATTTGTTTTCACTCGTAGTGGCATCACTGCGCGTACCAAAACTTATCTCATCGCATAGCATTTAGCTGTGCATCATCGATACTTTGCCAATTTTTTTGGCGCAAAGGAGGGGGAAGTGTTTACCTTTTTACGATCATTATTGTTATTTTTCATCGCTACAACAGCTACCGCTAAAGACGTTAGCACCGAGTACTACATCTCTGACGATCTAGGACGTGCCACATCAATTGTCAAAGGATCTATGTCCGCACAAGAGATTATTGGTAAATCACTTCTTGATAAAGTCACTACCGCACTCAAAAAAATGAACTACGTGCAAAGTATCGTTGTTTCCAAGGGAGAAGAGACAGCGTCGGAACCTTCCTCTTGGAGTCATACAATCACCAAAACCAGAGAGTCACAAATGTTCGTGACGATTAGACTAGGCAATCGCAACGTCGGCATGCAGTTTAATGTCTCTGAAGAAAACAAAATCTGTGCAGATGAAGCTGGAGTCGTAGATCTCGATGACGATGGTGAATCATCTTGTGAATCCTATCAGAGCTCCGAACTGACGATCAGTGGACCAACTAAACTATACGGCACCTTCTCCATGTCACCCCTTGGAAGTGTCGATGAACTGCTCGTAAATGCGCAAACTCTTTCGTTTGAAGCCCGTAAACCTTACTCAAACGATGAAAACTTAAAGCTCGAGAGCGAGTTTAAAATGGATGATCGCTTTTACTTGAGCAACCTAAAGAAGTTTCTCAGTCGCTACAGCCTTGCTGACATTATGACTGAAAAATCAGAGGGAATCTTTTCGTCTCCGATATTTTTACTCGCATCGTCTAGATTTCTCAGACAACTCAACGAACACATGATTGCATCTCTGTAGCAGAAACAAAGAAAAATAGGGGAGAAACAAAGTGAAAAAGATAGTTTTACCTGCATTAATAAGTATCGGACTTTTGGGATGCCAACAAGTAGGCAACCTTATTAAGCCTGAGAAAAATGAATACAGCCACATAACAGAAGGCGTGCGTCCCTACCAAAACACCCAGATCATCGCTAACGAATTTAACTTCAAGGGCGATCCTGCAGTTGTTAGTGCTTGGATGTCAAAACAAGGCCTTAGTGTCAGCTTTCAAAAGATCTTTCAAGATGGTGAGTTTTACAACGCTCGTTATGAGGGAGCAAACTTTCATACCTACGAACAAGTAGAAGCAGCTCTTTCAAGCGATCTTGAAATCATTGAGCCCAACCAGCTTGTCACCTTGAATGCCACTGCCAATGTTTACGAATGGCCAAATGACAAACACTTTTTCCGTCAATATGGTCTTAATAATATAGGTCAAAGTGCACCTTATGGCCTACCAGGAGTCCTCGGGGCAGACATCGACCTTATGAAGGTTTGGAACGAAGGTCATAAAGGATCTGACGATATTATTGTAGCCGTCATTGATACCGGAGTAGACTACAAGCACCCTGATCTCATCGATAACATGTGGTTTAACGAATCGGAAAGAACCGGTACCGCTGGAGCAGATGAAGATAGTAACGGCTTTTTTGACGATGAATATGGTTTTGATTTTTACTCGGGCGACAGAAGAAGCCTTCATTATGGCAAACTCGGTGACCCTGATCCAATGGACGATCAAGGACATGGAACCCATTGCGCTGGCGTCATTGGAGCAGTGTCAAATAATGGTATTGGTGTTGCCGGTGTAAACTGGAACGTAAGTATAATGCCAATTAGGTTCCTAGGAAAAGGTGGTGGAACCGAATCTGACGGAGCCAGATCAATCGACTATGCCATTCAAAACGGTGCTCACATAATCTCAGCTTCTTG
>CAZBDM010000177.1:5466-8023 GCA_964490675.1 uncultured Oligoflexales bacterium | reverse complement strand
AAGTTCGATTACTTTGCTAACCTTCTCGCCTTCACAGGTATTTCAACACCTTCTTTTTGGCTAGCAATTGTATTAATTATCATTTTTGCGGTTAAATTTTCGATACTGCCAGCAGGCGGAACACATTCGGCTGGAGTCGATCTAAACGGCTGGGAATACTTCTTGGATAGGCTTAAGTATCTCATCCTGCCAGCCTTGTCTCTTACAGCCCTGCAGACAGGTACCTTTGTTAGGTTTGCACGCAGTTCGATGATGGAAGCGATGCGTAATGATTTTATTCGAACCGCCCGTGCCAAGGGTATGGAACGAAGTGTTGTCGTTTGGCGGCATGCTTTTAGAAACGCACTGATTCCAATCATTACGATTGTTGCTCTCAGTATGTCGACGCTCTTTTCTGGTGCTCTTTTGACTGAGACAGTTTTTGCCTACCAAGGAGTAGGTAGTTTGATTTACAAAGCAATTATTGAAAGTGATTTTAACGTGGCGATGGTTTCGTTTCTTATTTCCATCATCATGGTCCTTGTCATGAACCTGGTCGCAGACTTGCTTTACGGCATTGCTGACCCAAGAATTTCGTATCACTAAGGGGGCCAAGATGTTTTTAACTGGATCGTCATCGGATAAACAAAATAAAAAAGAAGATAAAGACAACTTGCATCAAAAAAACGGTTCTACCTTAACAGAAAAAGACTTCGAAGCTCAAAGTATGCTATCAATCGTTGCTCGCCAATTTATGGAGCATCGTCTCGCCGTAGTGGGTCTAGTCGTCATTGCTATTTTTGTAGGGATTGCTGCATTTGCTCCCTTAATCTCGAGCTTAACCGGTATCGATCCGGAGGCACAAAACGTCTTCAACCGTTACAAACCAGCTATGACAACGATCAAAATGTCGACTGATCAACAAGAAGTTGAAATTGAAAAGTTTATTGAATCAGATCCTGCACGTGCAGCAGAAATCGTCACAGCATTAAAGTCGCAAGGTATTGTTGGTCAAAATGCTACTGAGGAAGATGCGATTTATGACTTAATTCTCGAAGGAAGTGAAGAACAGCTCGCAGCTTTTGCAAAATCTAAAGCTGATGCCATAGCCCCTTTGCAAGATCTTGTTTCTGGTTTCCAGACTTTCCATTTATTTGGCACCGATGAGTTAGGACGTGATGTTTTTATGAGACTCGTTTATGGAACGAGAGTCTCGATTTTTGTCGGTATTTTGGTAGCTATAGCTGCTGCTTTTATTGGACTGATTATCGGCAGTCTCGCCGGCTACTATGGGGGATGGGTAGATACGGTACTAAGTCGTATTATTGACTCGTTATTGTCATTGCCGCTTATTCCCATGCTTATTGTCTTTGCAGCCGTTGACCTTAAGAAAGTACCTATATTTGGGGGAATCGCTGGAGGGGAAAATGAAAGCATTATTAAACTCGTTGCGATACTCGTCCTGTTTTCTTGGATGACAGTTGCAAGGCTTGTCCGTGGTAGTATTTTGGCGATCAAAAACCGTGAGTTTATCCTCGCAGCCAAGACCCTTGGTGCAAAAGACTGGCTCGTTATTGGAACCCATATTGTTCCCAATGTTGTCGCTCCGCTTCTCGTTGCTGTGACTCTCAACGTCGGTAACTCTATCCTTTCGGAGGCTGCTTTAAGCTTTCTAGGTCTTGGTATTCAGCCACCAACTCCAAGCTGGGGTAACATGCTCTTTAACGCTCAAGAGTTGATCTTTGAGGCTCCGCTTCTGGCAATTTTGCCAGGTCTACTTATCCTGGCTACTGTCATAAGCTTCAACTTTGTTGGTGACGGCCTGCAAGACGCCATCGATCCAAAAGCCATCAAACGCTGATCTTTACCACTTGTGTCATGCCCAGGGCGTTTTGTGCCCGTCGGGCATCTTCTTGACAGCAAGGTCGGATCTTTGGATGCCATCAAGACTCTCGATGGCAGTCTTTTAAAGATTATTTATACAACTCGTCTTTCCAATCAGATGACATTGTGAAAAGATGACGTATCTTTCATGGGGAGATCGTCATGGGTGTGCTGTTTATTCTTGCATCGGCATTTGCAAGCGGCTTGATGGTGCCACTGGGCAAGACAGTTGTTGGGCTCTACCCTGCTTATAAGTTTCTCTTTGTTTTAAGTGCTTCCGCATTTCTCATTGGATCTGTGATTTCTTTTAAAAATACCATTCGTCCAAAGACTTGGTTACCGACAAGAAACGACTATTTATGGTTTTCTCTTCATACTATCAGTGCTTTTATCGCGCTATGGTCAATGTGGGAAGGCGTTCGTTATATCTCTCCATCTGTTGCAGCGATTCTCTCTAATACGCAGGTGATCTTCGCTTTTGTTCTTGGAGTATTATTTGTAGGAGAAAAGGTCAATCTACGGTTTTTTGTTTCGGGAATAATCGTTGTCGCAGGTGTCATCATATTGAAATCGGAATCGGGACAGCTCGTCTTTGACATAGAAAGAGACTACGGCATAATGATGCTGGTCATCAGTGCTTTTTCTTTTTCACTTTGTTCTGAAGGTTCTTTATATGCACTTCCCCTTGTGCAGA
>CAZBDM010000177.1:0-5456 GCA_964490675.1 uncultured Oligoflexales bacterium | reverse complement strand
CAAATTTGTTTCTAGAAACGCCAAAATGATCGCTTTCGTCAACGGCAGAAACTTCATATTGTCGATGCTGTTCTTTGGGCTATGTCTCGCGCGTAATGATCTCACACTGCCTCCTCTAAACCATATTTTGGTGATTGCGGGGGCCGCTTCTCTTGGACCATTTGTCGCTCGTATTTGCTATAATTCTGCTTTAAAGACACTCAAGCTTTCGACAGCAATTGTTATCTTTCAAACCTATCCGGTATTTACTGTTTTTTGGTCTTATCTTTTACTCAGTGATGTGCCCACTGAAGCCCAGTGGCTGGGAGGAGCATTTATCTTACTTGGCATTTTCGTCTTACAAGTTTCACCATCCAAAATAAAAATAAAAAAGATTCCAGCATTGGTATACTCAAAAAAGTTGACTCGATAGTCGATCTCAGGAACACCTAATTGCGGCGTTGTCACTTCGAATCGGCCTCCTCATTTCTATCGTTTGAGGATAACTTTTTGTTCCTGAGCCACAGTCTGAGATGTTTCGCCATCAGCACCTTCTTCAAGGATTGTATTATAGCTTAATTTGTAAGTGATGTTGTCCGATGTCATGTTCTCAAAGCTAAACGAGACCGCATCGCTCACCGTCCATATCGCTTCATAAGTCTCCTTAGCTGTCTTTACAAATAAATCGTTGAAGTCTTCGTCGAGCTCAACAAAAGGACGCACAAATGATTCACTGACAGCGAGACCCTCATCGCAGTTTGGGCCCATGCGTGAACGGATTTTCCTTTGTTGATCGGTGTAGGAATAGAAGTCAACAAGTTCCATTCCTTTAGGGACGCCACAGACCCAGTCTTTTTTTGAGATGCTCCGCGATAAGCCCTCGGGCAAACGCTAGTTGCTCAGAAACTTCCGGCGCAAGTTGTTTTAGTTGATCGCCGTTCTCTGTAGCTCCAGATCCAGATAAAAGACCTAGGCTAATAAGAAATTCCAAAAACCCTTGTTTCGCAAAAATAGACATTTTAGCGCAGCCCCCCTAGCGATTTCATGTTCGACAATTTCGTTATTATGCCGAATTCGTATCATAGAGATTTCAGGAATCCAATGTTAAATTTATACAGGTATGATGCTGAGAATATTCTAAGACTAAGACTATTCCGATGACAAAAGCAAAATAGGCTTTAATTTTAGAGTCTTATTAGTTGCTAACAATGTGACGAGGATCGCTAAGATATTGACTCCAATGAAGCTTAATATCATTACTTTTAGGTCTGGTTGCCAGGAGCCTTCAAAGATAAAAAATGACATAAACCAGCTCATCGTAAGGGCCAATAAAGATCCTAAAAGACTTGCGGCAATGGAAATCATAGCGAATTCCTTGAGAAGGCTCACTCTTATCGTCGAGAAATTGCTTCCTAGTACCTTTAGAAGACTAATATCCCACTTTCTAGACTGAACTTGGTGGTTGGCAATGGAGAACAACACAACAAACCCGGCGAAAAGCGACAAAGCGGCCATAGCGTTTAAAATCCAGGCCATATTTTCGATAATTTCGACGATTTTTGTGACCACTCTTGAGACGTCGATAATCGAAACATTTGGAAAAAGGTCGACCAGACTGTTCTGCAACTCTCGTTTCTGGGCGTTAGTAACTTTTGAAATCGATGCTACGTGGGTCTTGGGAGCGTCTTCAAGGACACCTGGTTGAAACTGAACAAAAAAGTTCGGTTGAAAGCTCGTCCATTTGACTTTGCGAAAATTGGTGATTTTACCTTTTACTTTTTCTCCTTGAACATCGAATTCAAGGATATCTCCCATCTTAAGATTAAGGCGATTGGCAAAACGAACTTCCACGGAAATATAGGGAAGCTCTTGTTTTTTGGGGTCAAACCGGACAGGGAAATGGGTGCCCGAGACTATTTCCTCAGAGGGCGTCAGACGAGCACGGAAGCTCAAGTTAAACCCTCTATTGCGAAAGCGCCGTTCGTTTTGTTCTTCTCTGGTGGATCCACCCGTCCAGTCTTCCGGCTTCTTAAATTCGTTGCCATTAATTGATACCAGCCGTGCTCTTATTAGGGGTGAGATGAGGTCAATTTTGGCGTTTCTTTTGTTGAGGTTTTCTTTGAGATCCTCGACCTGATAATCCTGAATGTCGAAGAGAAAGAGGCTTGGAAGCTTACTGTTTTTAGGTTGTGAAATTTCTGTTTCAAGACTCGCTTTTACCTGCGGAACAATGTTGATAAGAAGAGTCCCAAGGCTCAAAGCGAGAAAGCTCGCAATGGCATTGACCCGGTTTCTAGAAATTTGCAATAAAGCTAGTTTTGAGGTGAGCTTTCTCGGACGAAAAACTTTTTGCACGACTGCTAAGAGAAGATAACACACCATTCCTAAGAGGATAGCAGATCCAATAAACCCAGCCACAAAGGCTGTCCCGACGACCATCGAGTTGGCCTGCCACACTGCTAGACCCCAATAGCTAAGCCCAGCCGGAATCAGTGCGAGAAGATCGATAGGGCGAAAGTCAGCTGTAAACATCGCGTGTTCTTGAAAAAGCCCAGATGCTTTCAGTCTGATAATACGAATCATCAAAGGAAGACAGATAAACAAACTACCAAATATACTCATGGTTACTGCAATTAAGTAGTCGTGATAAGTAATCCCTAAGCTTACACTGACAGGGGTAAACCCTTCGACGAGTTCCGCTGTTAATGGCAATAAAGTCATACTTGCGAGAATAGATATAATAGCAGCGATAATACCTAAAAGGACTAGTTGAATAACACTTGCGCGGATTGCTTCATAGGGAGTCGCACCAAGACTAATGAGTACAGCCGTGCTATAGAGTCTTTTTCCTAAGTAGTTCCGGTAAAGATAGGCAGCGCCAAGTCCAGCCAGGAACAGAGCGCTGATCGCAACGAGACCGAGATAATCGCTTAAGTAGTTGAGTAAACGGCCGGTTTGCTGGCTAGCACTTTCGTGACCCATAACTCGGACGCCAGGATCGTCGATCGTTTTATTGATCATCTTAACGAGTTCTTTGACATCGGTTGTATGAGCGACTTTAATAAGAAGAGAGCTCCATACAGTACTGCCTTTTTGGACGAGGCCGGTGGTGGCGAGTTCGGGAAGACTGATATAGACACGCGGAGCCACGGAGGTTCCTGCCCAGCTCACGCCAGCGTCGTCTAATACAACGTCACTAATTTCATAGTTTTGTGTTCCGATTTTTAATTGATCACCGATCTTAACCTTTAGTTGATCCCTTAGCTCTGGATAAATCCATACTTTTTTATCTTCGAAGAGGTCTTTAGAGCTATCTCCAGTGATCACGCCACCACGTTCAAGTTTAATTTGTCCGTAGTAAGGATGCGTTGATGATATAGCTCTGAGTTCAACAAGACGGGTTTTTTCTTGTGAAGCAATCATTGAATAAAGATTGGCACTTTTATGATACTGCGAGTTCTGGCCAAGCAAAGCATTTACTTTTTGCTCTTCTTCACTAGAAAGAGTACGTCTTGCTGACACCCGAATGTCGGCCGTAAGAAGAGCTTTTGAGCTTTGTTTTAAACTATCTTGAAAGGAAGACTTAAAAGCATTGAGTGTGACAAAGCCAATCAGGCCGATAGCTAAGTTGAGAGCGAAGAAGAAGCTAAATCTTTTGTTTCCTAAAACTTCTCTAAAGGCCATCCGAAACATAAATACTCTTTTCTCTTGAGTTATTGAAGTTTGCCAGAAACAAGACGCACCTGTTTTGAGCATTTCTTAGCGAGCTCTTCATTGTGGGTAACTAGCAAAAGTGTTGTTTTGTTTCTTTCGACGAGCTCAAAGAGGAGATCCATAACCTTCTCACCTGTCGTGCCGTCTAGATTGCCGCTTGGTTCATCGGCGAGAATGATACTCGGTTCAGTGACCATTGCTCGTGCTAACGCTACGCGCTGCTTTTCACCGCCACTTAATTGATGGGGGAAGTGTGTCTTTCTATTCAGAAGTTCGACATTATCAAGAGCCTTCTCTGCCTTTTGGATCGCTTCGGGATCTTTGGTTATTTCAAGCGGAAGCGAGACGTTTTCAACTGCAGTCAGGTGGGGAATGAGATGATACTGCTGAAAAACAATTCCCATACTTTGACCACGAAACTTTGCAAGCGGCTTTTCTGCGAGTTTTGTAATATCGGTACCCGCAATGGCGATACTACCTTGGTCAGGGTAATCTAAACCTGCCAGGAGCGAAAGAAGAGTTGACTTTCCGCTGCCGGACTTTCCAAGGATAGCGACAGTTTCACCTTTTGTCACTGAAAGGCCGAGGTCGTCTAAGACGAGAATCTGGCTGTTTCCTTGCTGGTAGGACTTCGACAGATGATTGATTTCAAGGACAGGTTCACTCATTGATCAAGGCTTTCACAAAAGGTAATACAGTTTTTGAAATTATCTCGTGCCCCTTTTCATTGGGGTGGATTTTATCAGGTAAGTTAAGATGACCTTCTCCCGCGACCCCTTCTAACAAAAAGGGAATGAGAGGAATCTTAAAACGCTTAGAAAGGTCCGGGTACATACTGCGAAACTTTGACGTGTATTCAGGCCCATAATTGGGCGGAATCTGCATGCCAGCAATAAGAATAGGTAGCTTATTTTTCTGGGCGAGTTCAATGATACTAGCTAAGTTTTTTTGGCTTTGCTCAAGATTAAGCCCACGAAGACCGTCGTTTCCACCGAGACAAACCAGCATATGAGTCGGCGATTTTTTCTTAATGAGCCAAGGAAGCCGAGAGAGTCCCCCGGCAGTCGTATCGCCGCTGACTCCAGCGTTAATCACGACGACTTCATTAAAGCCCGATCCTCTCAGAGCTTCTTCAACAAGTGCGGGGTAAGCTTTGCTCTTTTCGATCCCGTAACCTGCTGTCAAAGAGTCGCCAAGCATAAGAATTCTTGGCTTGGCGATGAGCTCACCAGTCAAGATTGTCATTAAAAAAACTAGAGCGATTGATTTCATTTCAGACCACTTAAAAAATAAAAACAGGACCTGGATAGTCTGGTCAGTGTAGCAAAAGTTTGCTGAGAATTGAATGAACGGCTTTGGCCTCTGTGCTTTTTATTACGCTTAACTTATGTCTTTTGGCTGCTGGTCAGTCATTTTTGGCTGGGCGATTCTTTCAATTTTCTATAGTATTTTTAGAAATTTATACAAAAACTGTTGTTTAAAGAAGGAGACCAATATGAGTTTTGGGGTTCACAAAATCATTTTTTTCGCAGTCATGTCAATGATGGGTGTTTCGCAACACAGCGATGCCCGCGAATATCAGCAAGATCCTGAGCCCTCAGAAGAGTCATGCTCTCTCTATTTGCAGCTTGAAGATAAAAGGCAGTGTTTATTTGCTAGTCAATCTCAAACTGATTATCTCGTCAGTTACGGTTATTATTTTTGTCGGAAGCTTTCTGTTCTTGAAGATCGTTCTGAACCTTTAAAAGAGTTCATTCTCAATA
>CAZBDM010000176.1:0-8069 GCA_964490675.1 uncultured Oligoflexales bacterium | reverse complement strand
GCCATTGTGTATGGTCGGTTAAATCAAATGCAAATTCGTTGGCTGCTTGTCTACCATCAAGCTTAGACTTGACATCTTCAAATTGACCAAAAACAGACTCGTAGACAAGATATACCCCGCCAGCAGCGACGGCGGTGACGGTCGCCCATTTGACTTTCTTGGGCAATCGGCTAAGAAGTTTAAGCACGCCCCCACCACCGAGAAACGTCAACCCTAGTCCGGTTATGTATCCATAGCGATTTGAGTCTAGCGCTGACTCTCTAATGCTCTCAAGCATACCCGGAAGATCTGTACCAAATCGATCTTGGCAGACTTGTATTTCATGTTCAAAGGACTCAGAATGATAAATCAATGTCAAAAATTGTGAGTGAAAGCTAACATTTTGCTGGTCACTAAAATCAACAAGACTCAGAACTCCATCTCTTAGCCCTTGAGCAAATGAATGATAGCGGAGCCCACCACCGTTACCGACAGCCCAGGTGAAGATGCCACCGTCACGAAGGAGCTGATAAGATTCTCCTCCAGACAATGACTCTCCAAGATAAGCTTTCGCAGTCCGCTTCCACTTGCGTATCAATCTGTGGAGTCGCAAAGGTGAATGCCAGTTGTCTTGAAAAATTTGATTTTTTAAATAAGACAGACAGTTCACCTTAGCCACAAGAACAGCGACTTGAGCTGCACGCTCGGCAAGTAGGTATCTTTCGTTGAGCTCGCCAGCTTTGAGAGCATTGCCAGCGAAAAGCCCGGCAATCAATAAGCTAACAGCAAGCTTCTTCCCGATAGGGAAGAAGCACTGTCGTTTTGTTTTATTTTGCATCTTACTGTTGAGAAAGAGCTGCTAGTTCCGGGAATGCCAGTTCAGCTTGAGCAACAGCATCTGGACTTGCACTTTCTTCGAGAAGCGCAAGTTTTTCTCTTAATTCTGCGAGTAACTCGTCTTTCTCATCATCGCTAAGCCCCCTTAATTCTTCAATATAGTCAGTGACTTGCGCACTTGTCACAAGAGCGATTCCGCCAGCACCGATTACGAGAGATTTATTGTTGTAGGCTTTCTTAAAGACTTTAAGAGCACGCCAGGCGTAAGCACCTCCGCCTGCGATAGCTAGAGCTGGTGTCGAACGAATCAATGCAGAAGCAGCAGCTTTAACCCGGTCGATTTGATCGTCGAGAAAACTACAGTCTTCTTTACAAGGTTGAAGAAAGAAGACAGCTTCATGAAAAGCGATCAGACCCTTCATCCAAAGGATATTGACTCCTTTCCAAAGTTCTTTTTCTTGCTCGCTATCGGCTGAAATAGGTTCTAAGGATTCAAGAGAGTCCTTATAGGAAGGCTGCGGCGCTTCTTCTGCAAGTGCCGTGACAGAAGAGAAAAAAAGTGCTCCAGAAATAAAAAGATGGCCAAGACGTTTCATAAAATTTCCCCCTAAAAAATTTGTTAAAATTAGATGTGTCAGTGAGTTATCGCAGGGAGGTTTTTAAATCAATAAATTTGTTAATTTTTACAGGGTGTTCCGCAACAATTTTGTTCGAGGCCTAAATTTCTTAGAGGGAACGGAGGTCGCATTAGAGATACGGTGATACCTCCGTCGATTTATTCAAAACTTTGAAGCACACCGCTTTTAGGCGACTGGCCGGAAGAAAAAGGTACGTAATAGTTTTGCAAAGAGCAGTAGCCAAGGAATACCGTGAAAAAAAAGATCGAACCAATCAATCGCCTTGACGAGCTTACCGCTAAAGAGCATTTGTAATTTTTCGTATATGTGGGGCGGGGTGAAAGGAGCGAGGCCTAAAGTCAAACAACCAAGCACGATCACCTGCCAAGAAATTTTATCGAGAAGCTCCATCACAGTGTTCCTTTATCGTCGGATTAGAGAAGTTTATGAGGCATACTTTCGTACTTACCTGCCTGAGTAATCTCGATATAATCTAATTTTCTTTGTAGTTCTCTAATATTTTGAGCTCCACCGTAGGTCAAGCCAGATCGCAGTCCGCCAATAATATCGGCAATGATATAATCTTCATCTTCACGGTAAGGGACTTCCGTTTGCACCCCTTCAGCGGTTTTCCAATCGTTCATCACACCGTGGTAGTCTTCTTGGACTTCTCTGCTAGCCATACCGCGATAGAGCTTCACTTTGATCTCTTTGCCAAGTTCATCCTTTTTAGAAATAACCTTCCCAGGGGTTGGTCTGGTCCCCGCTAACATCCCGCCAATCATGAAGAAATCAGCACCGAAAGCTAAGGCTTTGACAACGTCGCCCGGATTGCGAATCCCGCCATCGGCAACAATCGAACGGTCGATTCGCGCACAGTCCTTTATTGCCGTTAAATTTGGTACACCAAAACCGGTCTTGATACGCGTGCTACACACAGACCCGCCGCCAATGCCGACCTTTACAATGTCGGCTCCACAGGAGGCCAGATAGTCCGCACCAGCGTAGGTAGCGACATTACCAGCCATGATACAAGCCTCTTTTCCAAGCATTTCTCTCAGTTTCTTTAGGGTTTTCCCGACATATTTGGCATGACCATGGGCAACATCGATACAAAAATAGCCAGCACCAGCATCCCTAAGTGCCTCTATACGTGCTAGATCAGACTCACCACAACCGACTGAAACAAAAGTTTTTGTCGGACTTTTCTTGTACTCTTCAACGTTTCTTTCGATATCGAGAAACCGATGTAAAACACCAATACCACCTTTTTTTGAAATATACTGAGCCATGCTGCTTTCAGTGACGGTGTCCATGTTAGAGGTCATCAGAGGCACATCAAGCTGAAGTTTTTCGCTGCGATCACTTATTGAAGTATTAACAATTTTACGAGATTCAAAGTGGTTATAAGATGGGATTAATAGGACATCATCAAACGTTAATGCTTTCATGGCCTTCCTCTAAAAGTTATCAATGAAGGCCAAGTTATATCAAATAGCGCGAGTTTCGTCATCCCCAGGCGAGTAAGAGCTGATTATCCCAGGAAGTAAAAAAAACGGTTCCAGCGTTTATCGTCATCGTTTGTGTAAATGATGACATTGTTTGATTTTGTGAAAAAATCGTTGGGAAGATCAAGACTCGCTCCATTTGCCTTGACCAAAACTCTACCAACAAGGTCAGTCACTTCAATACTTTTACAATTATTAACGTTATTATTGTCGACATTAAATCTAGTCAGGTCGCTTGGGTTGACCCTAATCTTAGCGTCATTCCAAAGCGAAGTCTGAGTCGCAACTGGATACTTGCGTCTAGTGGTGATTTGCCCAAGATCATTAGACTGAATCGTATTTGCCGCAACCCCGTAAGTAACAACTGGCATGTGATCGTGGTAGGAGCTTTGGGCAAAAACCGCTTGCGCGTTAATGACCGTTTTTCCTTTATAAGACAACTCAAAATCTGACGGCATCGTATCGACTTTATATTTCGTCATCTTAAAGCCACTGACAATAACAACGTAGATTTTTTGTGTGTCTTTTAAGTAAAGGTTGTCGAAGTTATGGGCGTAGCTTCCAATATATTGACCGGAAGCATTTCTCATACTAATGGTCTGCGTGTATTTGCCTTCTTTTTTGCAAAGCAAAATATCATCACCATCTTTTAATCCCTTACCTTCCCCAACAAGCGCTATGGCGAGCATTGAGTTTTCCGCTCTTCCGTAAAGTTTATAAAGGATATCGTTAGGATTTCCATCATCGATCTTTTCGACATCAACGACACCAGCGCCAATTAAACCTGGTTCTTCCGGATTCACGTCGATTTCGATCTTTTCTCCTCTAAGGACTTCTATTTCAGCGTTTTCTTTTTCGACAAACACTTCTTCACCGCTAGAATTCGACCGCTGGAAGTTGACATCCGTGCTGGCTGTTTCAATTCTTTGTCCATCCGCATCAGCTTTTTTGCTGTTTGCTTCCGACTTAGACGTCACACCGGAAAAATTTGTGTCATTGCCGCAGGCGGCAAGTAAGCCGAAACTGACAAGTGACAGCGAGTGTCTTAGCAGATCTCTCTTTGATTGAATGAGGGTGAATTGATCTTTTTTTGACTGTTCTAAATGAGTATCCTCAGGAGAGGAAAACCCCTTGTGTACCCCGCGCATGTCGTTCACCTTTAGCTCTCTTTGGTTTGCTTTCACCTTAGAAAAGAGGAAAAGCAACTTTTTAATCTCGTTAAAAATGATGTCGGGATTTACTGGCGAATATTGATGAAATATTAATTTTTCTTGAATTTTAAAATATATTTTCACACTTACAGGAAACCTGAGAGCGTCTTTTTTAAACCTCACACCCAATAGAAACGGTGGACTGCTTTGTTCGAAGCCAGTTGGCTTTTTCCAAATCTTAAGAGCCAAAGTCAATCAGTGCAATCAGCTGTCTTTTTCTTATCCTACTTTTTCACCAAAGAAGCCCTCTCTATCGTAACTCTTGCTGATTAGCTGGGGTAAGAGTGGCTACCATCAAAAAAATCGAAAGAAATATGTAGATTATTGAAATGTTAAAAACGTCAAAACTCTTTACTCTGAACATAATCACCCATATTACAAAAATTTTTTTTGTCTTTACCCCTAACATATTTTTGAAATATTGCCGAGGCTGTTTATAAGCAAAGAGAAGCACGCTACTTTTAATGGGTTCTTCACATGAACAAAATAAAAGTTTTTTTGATAACATTTGTTTTTACAGGCGTATTGAGTTCAAACGCCTTAGCCATCACCGCGCAGGAACTATTTGACACCAGTTGTTCTGCTTGCCATGCTAGCGGCGTTTTAGGCGCTCCAAAAATTGGCGATAAAAAAGAGTGGAAAAAAAGGCTTAAGAAGGGCAAGGCCATTCTTGTTAAGAATGCTATTAAAGGCATTGGTCAAATGCCAGCCAAAGGTGGTCGCACTGATCTACCAGATAGTATCATTGCCAAAGCAGTCAGCATTATGCTTAAGAGCCCCAATCATAAAAACTCATTAGCACAAAAATCAAAGAAAAGAACAAAAACACCAGTCGTCGAATTGTTGAGCTTGGGAGACAAATATAACTTTCCCACCGACGAAAATGGCTATTTTTTGCCTCCTCCACTGGAAGACGCACCTCAAGACAAGTATGGCGATGAAGTTCGGTTGGGATACAAAATTTTTACTCAAACGCTGAAATATGCACCTAGATACTCGGGCCGTGGACTGACTTGTGGTAACTGTCACCTAGACGCAGGACGTAAACCAAACGCAGTCCCAATGTGGGGTGCGACCGGGATTTATCCCATCTACCGTAAAGAGAGTGACAAAAGCGACAATCTTGCCGATCGGATTCAAGCTTGTTTTAAGGCTAGTATGAATGGCTTTCCCCCAGCTCACGATGCCCCTGAAATGCGAGCTCTTTTATCCTATGTTCATTACATTTCACGCGGTGTTCCCATCGGGGTTAATTTGCCTGGGCGTTCAATTCCGGACGAAGGACGTTTTTCTTTACCTTTAGCTGGTCACGAACCCAGCCCGAACCGCGGTGCCATTATCTACAAGGAGAAATGTGCTGTTTGTCATGGAAAAAATGGTTACGGCCAGAGAAACAAAGATGGTACTTATCTTTATCCACCTTTGTGGGGTTTAAACTCTTACAATAAAAGCGCAAGTCTTTACAAAAATGGTTTTTTAGCGAGATTTATATGGGCAAACATGCCCTTCGGACAGGATTTCAGTCTGACACCTCAAGAGGCCTGGGATGTCGCCAGTTATATTAATATTCATGAAAGACCTAAAAACCCTAAAACAGGTGTGTTTACTGAGCTATTCGGTAAATAGGAGATCTACCATTGCAGCTGCTGCAGAGAGTCGTCCCTTCCTTTAGTTGGGTTAAGACGCTAAACAAAGAGAAAGTCAGAGATGACATTATTGCGGGATTTATCGCAGCCGTTGTCATCATGCCACAAGCTGCAGCACTTGCCGCATTGGCAGGTATGCCTCCGCAATATGGAGTCTATGCCTCCGTCTTCCCAGTCATGACAGCAGCCATATTTGGATCTTGCTGGCACTCAATCTCTGGACCTAACACTGCCGTGGCGATTATGGTCCTTACTGCCGTTATCCCGTGGGCTAATGTAGGAACCCCTTTCTACATCGGACTTGCCTTTACTTTAGCTTTCATTGTTGGAGCCATTCAGATTTTGATGTCTCTTTCAAACTTTGGTTACCTTATGGAGTATATTTCCTCTAGTGTGGTTTCGGCAATTACAAGCGCAGTTGGAGTCCTCATTATTGTTACTGCAGGATGGGGGTTCATTGGTGTTTATCCAACCTTGGGAAACCCTTTTCTCTTTAAACTCTGGCATCTCGCTCACGATATCTTTCGCGCTAACCCCTGGGCCCTATTGGTCGGTAGTAGTACGATTATCGTAGGTCTGATCGTTCGCCGCATTAAAAGGAAGTACGCTCTGGTTGTAGCCATGTTTGCTGGCATCTTTACAGAAAGACTGATTGCATATTTGTATGGATGGGGTAACACAAACATAGAACTGGTTGGTCACTTAGCCCTTGATTCCATTCCCATATCAAGCCCAATGTGGGGCGTTGAAGCTTTTGTGATTTGGCAGAGTCTGGTTTCTTCAGGAATCGGAATCGCATTGGTGGGTGTTTTACAAACGGTTGTGATCGCTAAATCAATGGCCGAAAAAAGTGGTCAAAATATTGATTTAAATAAAGAAATCTTTGGTCAAGGCATTGCAAACGTTGTGGCAAGCTTTACTTCGGGCTTTCCAGGTTCAGCATCCTTCAACCGCAGCGCCGCCCACCATGAATCAGGAGCACAGACTCCTCTTTCGGCATTCCTTTCAGGGATTTTCCTCTTTGCAGTTCTCTTAGGCCTTGGCACAACCACAAGCTACTTGTCAACACCCACCGTTTCGGGAATTCTAATTCTCGTGGGATTGGGACTTTTAAAGTATCAAGAATTCAAAAAGGTATCAGCCATAAAGTCTGAAGCTATTATCTTTTATTCAGTCTTTTTCACAGCTCTTATCTCTGGCCTTGCTGATGCAATTCTCATTGGTCTGTTCCTTTCCGGCGCTAATTTTATTAGAAAAGCTTCAAAACCCTTCTTTACCGAATTTAAAACACAAAGCGCTACAAGTCATTCAATCAAAGTAAGGGGAAGCTTATTTTTTGGATCGGTAAAGAAGCTGCAGTTAATATTCGCAGATACAGCAGATAAGGATGAGAGAAAAGGTCAACTGATACTTGATCTTCAAGAAGCAGTTGATATTGATCATACATGCGCTAAAGCACTTGAGCTAGAAGCAAAGCGAAGACATGAGAATGGTGGTTCTTTGAGAATCCAGGTACGCATGCACCAACTCAAAGATATCGAACGCGGTGGTAAGCAACTCATGAAAACTTTCAGATTCTACCACGTTTTAGCAACGGCAGATGAGGCTAACGATAATCTTGTCGAACTACAGTCAACTCCTCCGATGGAGTATGATAGCCAAGGAAATCCACAACCTGTCGAAAGAAGAGCAAAAATACGCGTCAAGTCTTCTGAAAATAAAGTTAAAAATATTAACATCACAGAAGATCATCAGAAAGTTGAAGAACATAACGAGAAAAAGATTAAGGATGCTGGATAGTCCTAGGCTTTTTTCTTTTGACTATTTTTCCCTTGATTATTTTTACTCTGATTATTTTCTCCTGTCTGTTCTGACACGAGCTGCATACTTTTCCAAGCAATCATTCCACCATTTACATTATATACATTCTTATAGCCAAATTGTTTCAGTACCAACGAAGCATCGACAGATCGCTTACCAGAGCGACAAATAACATAGATTTCCGTATCTTTTGAAAGCTCATGGTCGTCAATTTCATGAGCCACATAGCCCACGGTCATGAGAATGGCGCCTGAGATATGATCTTCGTTATACTCTGAAAGAGTGCGACAGTCGAAGAGAACAACCTTCCTGTCAGACTCGAGGGCCGCCTTTAACTCGATTACATTTATCGAATCAACTACAGATTTAAATCTTCCCATTTTATGATACCTCTCTCAATCTTGAATGCTAGACCTCCTCGGTCGTTAACCCATCCACCAAAATCATTGT
>CAZBDM010000175.1:0-8073 GCA_964490675.1 uncultured Oligoflexales bacterium | reverse complement strand
AAACTATCTGATCTATGGTCTTTCAATTGGCCTGTTATGGATGTTCTTATCAATGGATCCTCCTCCATTGATCTGGATTCCCTAGCGATTCGAGATTTTGATGATGCCAGCGAATTTTTAAAGAGTTACGGATATGATCCGAGCGTCGAAACAGACCGCCGTCAGATTCACGCTGTGATGGTAGAGTCTTTGCGATTTATTGAAAAGAAGCTAATGCCAAAAGAATGGGCGAGGGGGAACCGACCACCAGATGAAGTCTTACACTGTATAGATGCAAGACAGCTTCTTCTTTGGGCCTCACATCACCAGCAGTGTCCAAGGTCCTATCAAAATTGGGCCTGTGCTATTTTAAGGTTGATGCACACGATTGCGCATATTGAGGGTGTCCACCGAACGGCCGATTTTGAGATTGCAAGACAGCAAATTATCGGACGGTTTGAAAAAGCTCTCTTTAGAGATGTTGATGGCAAACTTTGGCTTGGAGATAAGACCCACTGTATTCAAGTCGAAAGGATTGAATGGAAAAACTTCAAAACACGTGAGTCAATTGTTTTAAAACTTCTCCATAAACCAGGTAATGTTGCCGAGACCATTTATGATCTTTTAGGTGTGCGTATCATCACTAAATCAAGACGAGATGTTATGTTGGCTGTGCATTTTCTGCGTCGATTTTATCTCGTAACCTTTCCAAACATTAATCCCTCGCGTGTTCGAAATAATCTTATTGACTATCAAAGTTTTCGTGAAGTTCTTGACCGCCAGACCTCAAAGCTAGAGGCAGGTGAAATCACAGCTGAAGAATTTCATAAAGCTCTTGAAGAAGTACCTGTTCCCGTTACAAGGGGACAGTCAAAAACCAATCCTCACTCATCAAATAACTACCGATCGGTTCAGTTGACCTGTCGACAGCTGATTCGTTATCCAGACCCATCTTATAGTTGGCAAGATAAGTTTGAAAACTACATTAAACACAAAAAGCCAAGTAAAGAGGTTGAAGCTCATCTTAAAGAATTCCTATGTTTGGCGAAAAAATGGCACGGTCGTGGAGGCTCGAATGAAGTGTCGATCTTCTTTCCTTTTGAAGTCCAAATTATTGATTCTCAATCGAAAAGAATGACGGAAGTTGGTGAAGCTTCCCACGATTTATACAAGAAAGCTCAGATTAGAACGGCAAGACGGAGAATTCTCGGACGCATCCTCAATCTTGCACCCTATAGACAAAAAAGAAGCCAATGATTTTTATCGCGTAAGCCAACTTTGAGATTCTTTCTCAACCTCCTATTCAGGGGAGCTATCCTGCCATTCGGTGACAGTGTTCTCGTCATTTTTGAGTCTTTGCACTAATTCTTAGAGCAGAATTTAAAAGTCAAATGGATTAGCGTACAGTCTCTCAAACGGGAGGGGGGGCAATGAAGATTAAATTGCTCGCAGTTACCTTGTTAATGTCAGCACCACAGGTTTTTGCAAGCAGTGCACCTGGCTATGTTTGTGATTATATCGGTGACGGACGCACTGCTCCACTTCGTATTCAGATCGAAGATCAAGAAGGCTCTTACGTCGCTCAACTTTTTCAATCTTGTCCGTCGCACCGCTATTCAGATCATCTTCGAACAGATGTCTCTCTTGTTGGTGAGCAGTTTACGTTTGCTAACTCATCTTTTGTCATGAGTGAAGGCCAGATCCAGTTCTACAGTCCGGTAGAGTTTTGTTCCGGTCAGCAAGTTTACAATGAATTCGATTCTCTACAATTGAACTGTAAAAGCAATTATTCAGAGAGTGAAAGCGAAAAGAACATCCTGGCCAAATTAAGACTCAATGAAAGACGTATTAATCTCATGAGTGAAGATGGGATCGGCGTGGTTATCCGATATCGTTATGAAACAGCCAATAGTAATAAACCCCATACTTGGGCCAACGATATTGAGGTCGTCCTTTCTGGGGAAGCACTTGATGAGTTTTCCGACGTGCAAGGCTGGTTTTATGTCGACAGTAAGGTCTCCTGGGATGAGAACTGGTCACACTCAACGTACCCTTTGGCGTTCAACTGCCAAGATGGTGCATGTGTTGCAAAGATGCCGACAACTATCCCGACACTTGCTTATGCTATGGAACTTGCGCATTGGCTTAAGATCAGAGTCGATCAAAACGATTTGGTTGATCCAGTAAGAAATGAAGGTACGTTTCGCGTACTTTTCTCCCCATACGGTCTTTAATACTTTGCGGCTCCGAAAGATTCGGAGTCGCACGTCGGGTTTAGTCGCGGGTAGAGACTGTTGGTGGGTTTATGCGGCCAGTGATGTAGCCGTCTTGAAGATGTTTTTGATTCCCTCCTCTTTTGAAATAAATCCTTTCACACTCATAGGCCAATAGTCTGTTTCGAGATGGATAACATCTCTGTGACTCATTAAAAGTACAGGTAGATCCTCGATGACTGTGGCGACAGTCGGACCCCTGTGCTCGTCGAGATAATAATCAATAATTGCGATATCGAATTTTTCTTTCGCGGCATAGCTTAGAAAATCCTCTACATTGGTGAAGGTAAGGAGTTCTATGTTCATCTTTTTGGCGAACCCTTTTGCGACCTTGCAGAACCATTTATCGTCCTCAAGCATCACCATTTTTCTAGCACTATGCTTTTTCTTCGATCCTTTGTTTTGGCTTTTGGATGTGGTCATTCACCCCTCCAGTTGGTTGTCGTTATTCTCTTGTCACAATTAAAGCAATCGTAAAGTAGAAAGATGATCTTGAGGAGTATTAAGCTGGGGGAATTTGAGTATTTTTGTTAGGAGCTTTCAAAAACCCCTAAAATGAGAGGGGTTTCTGAAAAATGTGAGTAATTCTTCGATAAAAACCTGACGGTTTTATGGAATTTCAGCGGTAGTCGAGCTCATGGCTTGACTGCTCTGTGTATTGACCAGCGTCATCCAAAAGGTAGGACTTTAAGTCATAATGGTAACCTTTGAGTAAATAGACCGTCGTCAAAGTTGGAAAATAAGTCTTTTTGCTAACGCTTCTGTTCCTTGCTAGAGTTGGTGAAGATTCGTAGGTGATAAACTTGTTTATGTATTGGTTGTTTTGTTTATACTCTCGATAGCTCAACGTGTAAAAACCTTCCAGCTGTCCATCGATCAGGTTAACGTTGACCGGTTCGATAGCAAAATTAGTGACTTCGTTTGGTTTAACTTCAAATGACTTTAAAACACCGCTGACAACAATCCAGTAGTCCCCTTCATCTTTTTGTCTATCAAGAGGATAAACCTTGAATCTAAGCATGGACTCTTGTGCAGCTATCGGAACCAGTTTTTGCCAGCTCTCGATACGCTTGTAGTTTGAATACTTCCCGTCCTGCTTTTTTTGATCAAAGTAGTAAGGAATCGAGTAACGATTGTAATGTGAGTTCCCAGCTTTGTGAGAAATTAAACCGTAGCTCGTAAATCTTCTACTATTATCTGAGGGACCCGCATACTTAGCTTGCTCTGTTGTCACTATGATTTCAGCTCGAATGTCCCGAGGTGTAATGTCTAAATTGTGTACTACAGGTCTTGTTATTTTTAGAGGAGCAGATTGTTCAGCAAGGGCACTGATATTTTCGTATTTAACTTGGTAGGGAGCAGCAGGTAGAAGATATTCAAGACCTATATTTTCTTCTAGGTACATCGCTCTTGACTGATTGGGAATATTGGCAGTGACATGTTCTGCAGAAAGATTAAAAAATGGCAGGGGGCCGATATCAGCTGTTACTTGATCTAGCGACCATTCCAGCTTGACCAAGCCTGCAACGACGTCTAAATGCTGACCGCGATTGACTTGATAGTTGCATTTTTTGACGGTGTATTTAGGCGCGCTTAAACCATAAACACCGATGCAGTATTTAGCTTCTTTGAGTTTGTAATTTTTATTGGCTTCGACGCCGCTTATTTTGACATTTCTGCCTGATTGATCAAGGATGTCTATGCGGTAAGGTCCAGACTCTGTGATATCGACATTTTCTGGTACTGAAACTTTGATGGTTCCCAATTTACTGATCGGATCGACATCGTCTAGTGCGTACGTGATAGACGATCCGAATAGTCCGATCAAAGAAACCAAAGAGAAGAGTTTGCGTGTTGACTTCATCAGAATCCCTCATTGTTTTTAGTGAATTTCTTGCTGGGAAATTACCGTAACAACAAGTGAAGGCCAACTTATTTTTTAAAGTTTGATTGATTATTTTTTACGTGCGAAAATTTGTACCACTGCACTCAATCCATTATGGTGAGCCCCTTCTTTCAACATGCGTTCTTTTTCTTCTGCATACAAAAACTCAAGACCATTAAATTCCTCTTTGAGGTCTTCTAAACTCATTAATAGGTCTGCAACTGGTGGGCCGCCTGTTTTGTGTTTCAACTGGTTAGGGTTATAAGCTTCTAGTAAAAGTACGCCGCCCTTTTTCAATCCTTTGACGATATCAGCGTGAACTTTTTTGCGCAGTGGCTTAGGCATGTGAGCCCAGACGGAGACAACGGCGTCCCATTTGTTCTCGCCAATATCAAATTCAGCCAGGTTAGCGGTGATTGCTGCAATTGTAAGACCCTTTTGCTGAGCATACTTTTTACAGTTTTCTATGGCGACATCTGAAAGATCAACGACTGTCACCTTGTGGCCTTTTTCTGCGAGGTAGCAACCATTTCGTCCTTCACCTTCAGCAATGCCAAGAACGCTACCACCGGGACGTATCTGGCTTGCATGCTCTCTAATAAAATCATTAGGCTCCATTCCGTAAGCTTTACCTGGTGTCTCGTAGCGCTCGTTCCACATCTCTTTTGGATCTCTGTTCATTGCTCAGGTACCTCTCTTTGGCGCGGGGTTGATCACTCACGGAAGAGTAACAATTCTCTATGAATTCAGCGACTTGTTTATAAACATCTGTAATTACTTGAAAAAAGAATGAGGCGTGAAACTCACAGTAGGTCTTAGACTTTTTCGATGAGGCTTGACCGAGGCTCCCTCAGATGAATAAGCTTGCTCAGCTTTTTGACTAAGTAGAGATTAAATGACTAAGAAAATAGGTAAAAATATAAAATCAACGAGGGCAGTAAAGCGTAACGCAACAAAGTGTGATGCGGATTTGCCCTTGGTGACGATTAGTGATTACGTTCTCTTTCCCGGTAGTTCTTTGCCTCTTTCTGAGATTGCTGATCTAAAACCTAAAGACTTGCACGCTGCTGAAAGGGGTGAACTGACGATAGCTGTCGTGACAGCGCACCCATCGGAGGATGATGGTGAGTTGGTGCTTTCAGAAGTTGGTACGGAAGCAGTCGTTTCGAGCTTGCTGAAGATGCCTGATGGATCAACCGGTGCGGTTTTGTTCGGGCGTAGAAGATTTGCTATAAGCCAAAGAAAGTCAAAACAAGGCTCGCCTTTTGTTTCTGTCACTTATCTCGAAGACAAACCAGTGCGTCGGACAGCGCAATTTCTCGCATCATCGCGCGCTCTAAAAACTCAGATTCAGAAAGTGCTACAGAAAACTCCAAACGTCAGTCAAGAAATCTCTGATGCTGTCGACAACAGTGATGATCCCAATTTACTTTGTAATCTCGTGGTTCCCTTTCTATCGTTATCGGTTAAAGAAAAAATTGACCTGCTTTCGACAGTCGACTTAAGGAAGAGAATGCATGCCATTCTTAAAGCACTATCGCGTGAAATAGATCTTTTAAAGATGTCGAGCCGTATTCAAGAAGAAGTGGTGGGTAATATTAGTGACAGTCTAAGACGAAACTACTTGAGAGAACAGCTTCATACGATCAAACGTGAGATTGCAGAAATTGACGGTCAAAGTGGCGATGAAATAGAACAGTTAGACGAAGTCTTCGAAAATCTCAACCTACCTGACGAGGCACGGCAAGCCGTTGAAAGAGAACTCGATCGTCTTGATATGATGCACCCAGGTTCGGCTGAATACATGGTGTCTTGGAATTATTTGAACTGGATTAAGGATCTGCCTTGGAATCAAGAGGACATGCCAAAACCGCCTAGTCTCATTCAGGCTCAAAAGATCCTTGAGAAGAAACACCACGGTCTTTCAAAGGCTAAAGAGCGTATTCTGGAATACCTTGCCGTAGTTCAACACTGTGGAACGACTAATGGTCAAATTCTTCTACTGGAAGGACCACCTGGGGTTGGTAAGACATCTTTAGTGCGCTCCATTGCAGAAGCTCTTGGACGACCTTTCGCACGCATTTCCTTGGGTGGTGTCAAAGATGAAGCCGAAATAAGAGGGCACCGTAGGACTTATATTGGTTCCATGCCGGGCAAGCTTCTTCAAGCCATAAAGCAAACAGCAAGCTGCTACCCCGTCATTCTTCTCGACGAAATCGACAAGGTCGGCCGTGGTCATTCAGGAGAATTGTCTTCTGCACTTTTAGAAGTCTTGGATAGTGAGCAAAACAAAACTTTTACCGATCACTATTTAGCCTTACCCTTTGATCTCTCTAATGTGATCTTTGTTGCTACGGCAAACCAAATAGAAGAAATCTCAGAACCGCTCCTTGATCGCATGGATGCGGTGAATATTAGTGGCTACTCAGAAAACGAAAAGATCGAAATCGCAAAGTCGTACATCGTCCCCGAGCTCAGAAAAGATCTCGGACTAAGTGGACAGCAGTTTCAAATTGATAAACTTGCCCTTACTTCTCTCATTAGACACTACACAAGAGAGGCGGGTGTTAGACAACTTAAAAGAGAGTTGCAGAGACTCGGACGAAAAGTTGTTAGAAGCCTTGTGTCGGGTGAAAGACGGACGCGTTCTTCGAAGATTAATAATGATACGCTCGTCTCTCTTTTGGGGCCTCCACGCTACATCGAAGAACCGCGTGATGCGGTGCTGCCGGCCGGTGTTGCTTTAGGGCTAGCGTATACTTCTGTCGGAGGAGATATACTTTATATCGAGTCTGCTAAGAGTGAAACATTCGAAAAATCAGGCCAACTTAAGCTTACGGGTAGTCTCGGAAAAGTTATGCAAGAAAGTGCTCAGGCAGTGCTAAGTTTCTTAAAATCCAGGGCTATTCTTATCGGACTGAGTGAAAAAACCATCGACCAAAGCTACGTGCATCTGCATTTACCCGATGGAGGAACCCCTAAAGATGGACCAAGTGCGGGGGTGGCGATTATGTGCGCTCTCGCTAGTCTCTTTACAGAGCGTGCGATTCCGGTTAACCTGGCGATGACCGGAGAAATTACTTTGCGCGGTCAGGTTTTACCGGTCGGTGGGATCAGAGAAAAATTACTTGCTGCACATCGATACGGAAAACATCGTGTGATCATTCCAGCTGCTAATTGGCTGGATCTCGAAGATTTACCTGCAAACGTCGTTAGTGATTTAGAAATTTATCCGGTAAAGACGATGGAAGAAGTGCTCTCAATAGTTGGCCTAATTGCAAAGCCCGCAAGAAAAGGGCGACCAAAGCCGACACTTTTTCACAAGCGTTCAAACAAAGCAAAACGTCCTTTCACCGTTGATTATCCAGCGATACCGAGACTTCAGTAAGAGAAACAAATGAACGATCCTATTTACGCCGACTACAATGCGACCTGTCCTTGTGATGCGAGGCATTTTGATCAGGTTGCTGGTCTATTGAAAAAAGTTGATGGTAACCCTTCGAGTATTCACTTTGCCGGTCGTGAGGCAAAAGTCGCGCTGGAAGAAGCTCGTTCTTGCATTGCAAGAATGATTGGCGCTCGCGGGCGGGATCTGATTTTCACATCGGGTGCCACCGAATCAAATAACATGGTTGTCCAGGGGATGGTGTATCAGTCTCAGAGTACTGGTGAATCTATTAAAATATTAAGCACAGCGACCGAGCATGCTGCTGTCCGAGAAGTTGCTGCGACTCTTGCCGAAAGAGGTCAGTGCACTTACGTAGAGGCCCCTGTTGATCAATACGGTGTCGTCGACCTTGATGCGATGCTCAATGAAGTTGATGAGCAGGTAAGATTGGCGTGCCTGATTTATGTCAACAATGAAGTGGGAACGATTAATCCTGTCAAAGAAATCGCAGCCAAGCTTAGAGAAAAAAAATCAGATATTCATATTCA
>CAZBDM010000174.1:7930-8173 GCA_964490675.1 uncultured Oligoflexales bacterium | reverse complement strand
TTAATGCGCAGGATACTCGCCCCTTCTTCATGGACATCTTTTAAGCTGTCTGATGTCCAAGCCAAATCGGCAGTCGCCATGATCGCATGATGCAGCTCGGTTGCTGGCTGATGAGCACGTGGGGTCGCAAGAATATCTCGTGAGTGTTGATGAATAAGGTGTTTTGAATCTTTCCAGTTAATGCTTGGCAAGCGCTCTTTATCAACCGGTCTGCCTTCAAGCTCTTTCTCTAATTCTTGTCTT
>CAZBDM010000174.1:6142-7920 GCA_964490675.1 uncultured Oligoflexales bacterium | reverse complement strand
AAACCTTGTAGCTTCTTCTAACAGCTCTTTTTCTGTCGCTGCAAGCTTTTCTTTGACCTCTCTAATATTATGAAGCACATGGCGCTCGCAAAGACTGAGGGAAAGTCCGTGTACCAAAAGGTCAATTTGCAGCTTTCTCATGTCAAGCTGTCGAAGCGCTACATAGCGCAAGAAGTTTCTTGCACTGAGATAGTATCGTTTATGGACCTTCTCGAGGTAGTCATTCCACTTAGAAGAGGTCTCTACAACATGCTTCTCGATCTCAATAACTTGATCATACATGGAAAGTAAGCTAGCTTCGGTTGCCTTATCCATTGATCATGCCTCCCAAGGGATTTTTTATTTAGTCATCTTTGGCTTTTATAGAGCTCGTGAGGAAAGGCTGTCCGGCTCGTCAGATCTTCAATGTACTGTTCAAGGGCCGGCAAATCATCGAGGAGAGACCGGCTTTGTGCCCATTTAAGTACATAACCTGCAGTAATATCAGCAACACTAAACTGATCGTTAACAATAAAACTCTTATCTGACATGTATTTCTCAAGGATACGAGCGTTATCTGAAAACTCGTTCGTCGCCATCTCGAGAGCAACAGTACTTCTTTTTTCTTTAGGGTAGTACCAAATGTTTTTTTCTCGAGCCCAAAGTGCGCTTTCCAATTCATTAGTCACAAAGAACGTCCATTGATCGTAGAGTGCTCTTTTAAAGGTCCCACTTTTGGGAATGAGGTTTTTTTCGGGGTATTTTTCGGCGATGTAATTGCAGATCGCAACGCTTTCAAAGAGCACAAAGCCATTGTCATCAATTGCCGGCACTTTACCGCAAGGGTTGATCATCTGAAAGGATTCTGATTTATGCTCACCCGCTTTAAGGTCAACATTGACCACCTCAATATCGAGTTCAAGCTCCTTACAAAGCCAAAAAACGCGCATGCCTCTCGTGCTACCCATGGTATATAGCTTGATCATGGCGTTTTCCTTTCAACTTTAATGATGGCCGTGACGTACCAGCGCGTGTCTTTCGTCTGCTTTTGGTTGATGCTTGATTGATGGATGTTTATCGTTTTCTTCTTTCACCGAATGAATACCACCGTGAAGCGCAGGTCTGTCGGTAAGAAAATCTTTTGTATAGACCCACTTTTCTTCAGCGAGGCCGGTCATGACATATTCGGGACCTAGTCTAATTGCGTCGACAGGACAGGCCTCTTCACAAAATCCACAGAAAACACATCGTAAAATATCAATCTCGAAACGCACCGGAAATTTTTCGATATTGTTGTCTGGATGCTGACCTGCTTCGATGTAAATACAGTCAGCTGGACAGGCAGTTGAACAAAGAAAACAAGCGGTACAACGGATCTGACCATCGTCACGTCTGGTTAAAAAGTGCCGCCCTTTAAAGCGATCTCCATAAGTAGCAGGCTGTTCCGGCCACTCCAGGGTTTCGGACTTTTCCAGACCTAAAAGCTGTTTGAAGAAGATCGTGATGGTCATTTTCATGCCCTTCATGATCTGTAGAAAATAATTAAACGAAGCCACCAAAAAATTAGGGTCTTTTGGCGGTTCGGCTACTTTAATCACTCCCATGCATATCTCCTAATTTTTCTTTATCTTTTCGCTTAAAAGGACACAAAACTCGGCAACATCTTTTGCTTCGGAAACAGCTGACGGAAACGGGTCATCAAGCTTGCGTTGTTTTCCTTCGAAATTTGTAAAGCTTCCTGTCTTCTCTGCAAATCCTTTTAAAGGAAGAGCGTTATTTATCAACTCCAGTTCGCCCGG
>CAZBDM010000174.1:2334-6132 GCA_964490675.1 uncultured Oligoflexales bacterium | reverse complement strand
ACTTCAGCTAATTTGCTCAGGTGATCACTGAAGCTAGGAAACTCAAGAGTCATTTCTGGCGCCAATGCAACAATCGCTTTCGCGCCCGACACTAAACAATTTTCAAATTGGTTTTCTACCTTATCGTTAAGGCCATGTTTTTTGAGGGCAGCCTTAAGCCCAGAAGTATTAGCGTTGTGATCGCCCCTGTATAAGAGGCCATCAAATTCATCGATCTTCTCACTATCCTCACGCCATTGAAAAACCTTTTTGATACCAAGTTTTGACACGAACAAATCAAAAAAGGCTTCGTACTCTTCATTGGTTTGCTGGGCTGATACTAGAAGAGCACAATCTTCTGGTTTATAGGAAGAAAGAGCAGAAGCGAGATGATTAAGGGCATCTTCGCTAGAAGTTTTGCTGCGTTTACCTTCGCTATCTGTTACATAAGCTGCATTTAATCGGTTTTCAAGATTGAGTTCATTAAAGACCCTACGCCCTTTGTCACACATCCAGTGACCGTTTACTTCTTCGTCGTGACGGGGTTTGATTCGATAGTAACGTCGCATCTCTGGCTTACCGTGAACCTCTACAGCACAGCCAGTCGAACAGCCGGGACAAATCGCATTCTTTTCTTTAAGGAACCAGACACGTTGTTTGAAACGAAACTGTTTCGAGGTAAAAGCACCAACTGGGCAAATATCAACGAGGTTTTCTTGGTAATTGTGCTCAATTTTACCTTCACCGTAGGTTCCGATAATGGCGCGATCGCCGCGATCGAAGATACCTAAGTCACCAGTCTTAGTTACTTCTTCTTCAAATCTCACACAGCGTGAACAGAGAATACAGCGTTCAGTATCAAGCACCAATTCTGAGCCAACATCGACTGTTTTAGGTTTAAGAACCTTCGGCCGTGTCATCTCACTATGATACTTGCCGACTTCCATGTAGTAGTTCTGAAGACCGCACTCTCCGGCTTGATCGCAAACAGGGCAATCAAGCGGATGATTGACCAGGTGAAACTCAAGCGCCCATTTGTGAGCTTCTTTGACATCGTCGCTCATGGTTGTCACTTCCATGCCGTCTGTCGCTGCCAAGTTACAGCCGATCTCAAGCTTTGGTCGACCTTCGATTTTGACCATACAAAAACGGCAAACACCGGCTACAGAAAGCCCGGGATGCCAGCAAAAGTGTGGGATATAGATTCCTTCTTGGCTTGCTGCCTGCATGACAGTGGTACCTTTAGGAACGGAGATTTGTTTGCCGTTTAACTTGAAGGTGACGGTTTCGCTCACGCTGAGTAACCTCTCTCAATATAACTTTTAAGTTCGTCCGAAAATTTATCGATGATACCCATGGTTGGCATGGCTGCTGCGTCGGAAAGAGCGCAGATTGTTTTACCACCCATATTAACAGCAATCTTTCTAATCTTTTCGATATCTTCCACGGTCGCTGTCTTGTCGAAAAACCCTTCCAGAATATTAGTGATCCAGCCTGTTCCTTCACGGCAAGGAGTGCACTGTCCACAACTTTCATGGTGATAGAAGTCCATGGTAATCTTAAGCAGCTCGACCATACACTGATCATCTGGAATGACAACCACTGCTCCTGATCCTAACATTGTCTTCATCTCAGCCATACATTCGTAATCTAGTGTCGCTGTTTCTACTTCCTCAGGGGTAATAACTGGCGCCGAAAGCCCACCAGGAATCACTGCTTTAAGCTTTTTGCCATCGACCATACCACCACCCTCGACTTCAATCAGTTTTTTAAGCGGGTAGCCGAGCGGTACTTCGTAAACTCCTGGCTTTTTCACCGGTCCAGATAAACAAAACATTTTCGTACCGGCACTCTTTTCGGTACCGATAGCTTTATAAGCTGCTGCGCCCTTCTCTATAATCCAAGGAACAGCGGCTAAGGTTTCTGTATTGTTGACGATCGTTGGTCGCCCAAGGTATCCAGAGATAGCAGGAAAAGGCGGCTTAAGCTTTGGTTGGCCTTTTTTCCCTTCAAGAGAAGAAAGGAGTCCGGTTTCTTCGCCACAAATGTAAGCCCCTGCTCCGATGTAATGATCGAGATCAAAATCGAATCCCGATCCTAAAATATTCTTTCCTAAAAGCCCAGCATCGTAGGCTTCTTTAATAGCATCGTTGAGCCATTCTATTTCTTCGAAAAATTCATAGCGGGTGTAAACGTATCCTTTGTTTGCCCCAATCGCAAACCCTGCGATGATCATGCCTTCGATAAGCATGTGAGGGCTTAATTCAAGAATGTAACGATCTTTGAAAGTACCAGGCTCGCCTTCGTCGTTGTTGCAAACAAGATACTTGGGACCTTCGATATTAGGAACAAAACCCCATTTAAGACCCGTCGGGAATCCAGCTCCGCCTCGCCCCCTCAGACCTGACTCTTTGACGACTGCTTTGATTTCATCAGGCTTCATAGAAAGCGCCTTCTTCAAAGCGTCGTAACCAGAATGCTTTTTGTAAACTTCCAATGATCGTGAGTTCTCTATCCCCTCGAAGGCTGTGAGAATTTTGACATGATCTTGACCCATTTCTCATCCTTTCTAAGTCAGAGGCGCGTACTTTTCTAAAATCTCGTCAATGTTTTCGGTATTGACGTTGAGGTAACGGTCTTTGTTGACAAGCATTGCAGGAGCTCCATCGCAGACACCAAGGCAAGGAACACCTTCTAAACTAAATGGGATTTCCTTGCCGGCTTTTTCTAGTTCCGAGATACGATTTTTGATTTTATCCATCACTCGGTTAGCACCCATCATTGCACATACGACATTGTCACAGAAGTTTATGCGAAACTGCTTAGGCTCTTTTAACCTGTACATCGAGTAAAAGGTGGCGACCTCCTGAACCTGCACCTTCGGTAGATCGAATTCTGATTGAAGGGCTTCAACATGCTCTGGCTTGATCCAACCGTAGTTATCTTGGATAACGTGTAATACGGGAAGAATAGCCGAACGTCTGGTTTCATAACGCCCTAAGTAATGATTTATTTGCTCTTGTACTTCACTCGAAAAAACGCTCATAAAGGATTTCTTTCCTACCTATCTAATTCACCGGCGATAATGTTTATCGTTCCAAGCATGGCAATCATATCTGCAATCATATGACCAGGAAGCAAGGCGGGCGCCGCCTGAAAGATTGCAAAACAAGGAGGACGGCACTTGACCCGGTAAGGATGGTTAGAACCATCACTAACCACGTAAAAACCTAGCTCGCCGTTCGCCCCTTCAGTAGCTTCGTAAATTTCACCTGCAGGAGGAGTCACATCGTTGATGACCATCATAAATTGGTTCATCAAGCCTTCGATATTTCCGTAAACATCTTCTTTTTCAGGAAGACTAATGGTTGGATCGTCAACTTTAATGGGTCCTGCCGGAATGTTATCGAGAGCTTGCTCAATGATACGCATCGACTGTCTGATTTCTTCCATGCGCACCATATAGCGATCGTAACAGTCTCCCCGACTACCGACAGGTATATCAAAATCAAATTCTTGGTACATACTGTATGGGTTGTCTACTCGTAAATCACGCGGAGCGCCAGTCGCTCTTAATACCGGACCGGTCCAGCCCCAGTTCATTGCGTCTTCGGTAGAAATTTCCGTCACCCCTACCATACGGTTAACAAAAATTCTGTTTTTCGTGCAGAGCGTGTCTACTTCGTTACGCGCTTCTTCTATGACTTTCAATGTCTGTCTTGCTTGCTCGACCCATCCTTCCGGTAGGTCAAAACCAAGACCACCGATTCTGGTTAGGGAGACAGTTAGTCTTGCACCGCATAGCTTCTCAAAGAGATC
>CAZBDM010000174.1:0-2324 GCA_964490675.1 uncultured Oligoflexales bacterium | reverse complement strand
GCCGAGATCGAGAGCACCGGTAATCGTACAGACGAAATGGTCGATGATTCTTGAAAACTCATCGAGAATCACCCTGATCACCTGTGCACGCGGCGGCGCTTCTATACCAAGCATTTTTTCAATAGCTCGACACCAAGCCGAGTTGTTAATCGGAGCCGAACAGTAGTTAAGCCTGTCCGTGTAAGGAATCACCTGATTGTATTTATGGGTCTCCGCCATCTTTTCAAAACAACGATGCAGATAACCAATTTCGATATCAGCCGACTCTATAGTTTCACCGTTCAGAACCGCCATAAAACGCAAGGTCCCGTGAGTTGCCGGGTGAGCGGGGCCGATGTTGATCCAAACCTTATCGGAAAGGTAATCTTCCGTTGGCTCGTTCATCATTCTTTCACGATCCTGAGCGAAAGAGTGATCGAGAGGTGTCGTTAGGGCTTGGTTTTTATCTGCGGGGTAATCCTTGCGCAAGGGGTGACCCTGAAAATCATGGTGGGTCAGAATGCGCCGCATGTTAGGATGGCCGGAGAACTTAACCCCGAACATGTCATAGGCCTCACGTTCAAACCAATTGGCAGATTTGTAGACTTCTGTGACCGAAGGAATCTCGTCATCTTCGTTGACCTGCGCCTTTACGCGCAATCTTTTATTATTTTCAGGATCGGCGAAGTGATAGACAACGTCGAAGCGTTTTTCTCGATTCGGATAATCGACTCCGCAAACATCCATCAAAAAGGGATAAAGCTTTTGCAGCTCTTTTGACAGATTTTTAATCTGAGCGGCTTCGCAAATGAGGGTGTCTTCGTTTTCTAAACGCTCGTTTTTTATCAACTCCAGATTGGCATCTGGCAACTTAGTTTTTAAATCATTAAAGACCTGTTCACTGGAACGCATGAATCTTTGGATCCTTCAGAATGGATGGAAGATTGACTCGACCTATTCGTCCGTCAAGTTTTGACGGACTAAAATTAGCACTGCTCGCACCTCTTGACAAGCAAGCCTGAGTAATTGACTACATATTTCGGGAGGCAATCACGCCTCTGTTTATTTTATAAGCTAGTGTATAAATTTTATGGCCTTGCTGGCTTTTGGATGGTATAGAGTGAGGTCCTTGTGTCTCTATATCTCCTTTACCCCCAAGACTGATGGAGTAATTATAACGATGTCTCACGCTAGTGAACTAGAAGGCTGGAAAAGAACCCACCACTGTGGCGAGTTAAACGGACAATTTGCCGATCAAGAAGTAACTCTGATGGGTTGGGTGTCACGGCGCCGTGATCACGGAAGTTTGATGTTTGTCGATTTGCGCGACCGTTACGGAATCACACAGATCGTTGTCGACCCAGCTCACTCCGAAGAAGCCATGCAAAACGCCAATCATCTGCGTGCTGAATGCGTTATAGCGGTAAAGGGTCAGGTCATCAAACGCCCTGACGGAATGATCAACAAAGACCTAGTGACTGGCGACATCGAAGTATTAGTCAAAGACCTCAAAATCTTGTCTATGTCAGACGTTTTACCCTTCCAACTGGCCGATAAAACCGTCGAGACATCAGAAGCCATTCGTCTCAAGTACAGATACCTTGATCTCCGCAGAGACGATTTAAAAAACCGCATCCTCGACCGCATCAAAATGATTAAATGCCTTCGCTCTGCCATGGAAGACGAAGGTTTTCTCGATATCGAAACCCCTTACCTATACAAGTCAACACCGGAAGGGGCGCGGGAGTTTCTTGTACCTTCGAGAGTGAACCCAGCCGAATTCTATGCTTTGCCCCAAAGCCCCCAGCTCTTTAAGCAGGTCTTGATGATTGCTGGTTTTGACCGTTATTATCAGGTGGTTAAGTGCTTTAGGGACGAAGACTTGAGAGCTGATAGACAGCCTGAGTTTACACAGCTTGACTGCGAAATGTCCTTTGTCGAAGAAGAGGACGTTCTTCAAACCTTCGAAAGAGTGACGACGAAGGCCTCAAAAGCATTTTTTGGAAAAGATGTCGCTCATCCATTCCCGCGCATGCCTTTTCACGAAGCAATGCAACGCTATGGTTGCGACAAGCCAGATATTCGCTTTGGCATGGAGCTCGTCAACCTATCAGAGACTCTACAAAACTGTGACTTCAAGGTCTTTGCAGAAGCCCTCTCGACAGGAGGCATCGTCAACTGCATCGTCGCTAAAGGAGTTGCAGAGCAATTTTCCAGAAAAAAAATAGATGCTCTGACAGATATCGCTAAAAGCTTTGGAGCCAAGGGCCTCGCTTGGGCAAAAGTCGGCGAAGCAAGCGGCGTAGCGAGCTGGCAGTCAGCCATCGCTAAGTTTTTCAATGATG
>CAZBDM010000173.1:3902-8174 GCA_964490675.1 uncultured Oligoflexales bacterium | reverse complement strand
ATCTCGCGTTTGTTGGGAGGAATATTCAAGATCTCTCATCGAAGTTGAAATTTGCGAAACAGCACTTTTTTGATCTCTCACTTCGTTGACAATGTTAGTGATTTGACTGTCCGCTCGTTTTATTTGTTTTGCAATATCTTCGAATACGACTGTTGTTTCATCTGAAACTTTCTTACCTTTTTCAACCGTTTCGCTGATTTCCTGGCTGATGCTGTCAACAATATTTTTACTTTCGTAAAGGAGCTCTTGAATATCAGATGCTGCTCCTCCTGAAAGGTTTGCTAGATTTCCTACTTCCGTAGCAACGACTTGAAAGCCTTTTCCTCTTTTACCAGCTTGTGCCGCTTCTATCGAAGCGTTAACTGATAACAGTTGGGTTTTTGCAACAATGGAATTGATCACTTTCGTTTTAAGAGAAATTTCCGAAACTATTTTTTCGACTTGTTCAATTCTCTCAACAGCTTTTTGGATTCCATCGATAGCCTTATTAAGAGAGTTTATCGTTGATATGCCCTTGTCTTTTTCTTTATTGATTGTTTTAACGGTTCCCATCGACTCTTCAGCATACTGGTGGGTTTGATTAATCTTTGAGGTCATTGTATCAAGTAATGTGACTGTTTGTTCTGTGCTATCTGATGACGATAAGAGTTTTTTGCTAGACTTTGACAGATCTTTAGACTCATTGCGAATTGTAGCTGCCATTCCCCAGAGATCGTCAGTAATCTGCTGGAGAGGTCCAAGGTAGATCGTGAAAATACGTCTTAATCCGAAAACTAATAGTAGTATCATGACCAAAAGACTTGAGACCGCATAGATGCGAAATCGCCAAAGTTTAGCAAGGTGTGCTGTTATATCATAAGTGACAACGCCAACACCTATGAGTTTGTTGTCAAAATCTTTAATCGGAAATAAGCTGATTTTTATGTGACCTTTTTGAATAAAAGTGGTCTTTTCTCTGCCTTGATCTAAAATACTGGCTGTTATGAGGTTTTCTGTCAGCGCGGGATTTGTCGATGTTATGGTAACATAGCGGTCATCAATCAACTTATTCTTGCTTGGGTCTTGTAGTCTTTTAGCGGTCGGAAGATATTCTTTTAACATATAGCTTGCTAGCTCTTCCTCTTTTTGTGACTTTTTGAGGTTGAAGAGTTTGTCAAAGCTTGAAAGCACCTCAACGCTGCCGATCGCCTTGCCGCTTTTATCAGTGATTTTTGAGATTCCTCTAATGGCGAATCCACCGCGGCCGATCTCTATACCAGTGACCGCTTGTTCTGAACTATTGTAGAGACTCACCAGTGAATGTCTAAATCCCGAAATGTCATCAGAAACATCAAGCCACTCGCCGTTTCTTTTAGTTTGTTTTTCTCGCCAGATTCTTAGAAAGCTTCTAGCTGGTGGGAGGTGAAAGTGAACTCTAAGGTTTTTTTCGCCTGTTTTCTCCGAGTAAGCTTTAAGAATAGGTTTTGCCCATTGACGGACTTCTTCTCTATATTTTTGCGTGACGGGATCTTGCTCTTGCTGATAATTACCTTTTACGATTTCGGTATATGCTTCCTGGATGTTGTTAAGATTTGAAAAGACAGAAGAAAGTCGCAGATTATTGTAAGCCTGAGCGTTGATACTAGAATAAATTTCTTTAACTTTGAGGTTGAGTCGATCTTTAAGCTCTGTTTCAAATACCGATGAAATGTGGTTTGATACGAACATGAGCGCTGCACTGGAAAATCCAATGACCAAAAGACTGACCAGTACGAGGACCTTATTTTTTAAGCTCATGCTTTGGAAGCGAAATAATAGTGACTTCATCAATAATCCCATCTGCATACAAACATACAGGTTTATCGGAGCATCTGTCTTGAGATAGATCTGCAAGACAGGCATTTTATACAAAAGAAAATAATGCTAAGATAACGACCGAGAAATTTAAGAGAAATATTCCAAACGAAATATGAAATTTAAGTAATTTTTTTCATCGCTAAGATGACTTAAATAAATTTAGTTGTCGATTTTGTATTTTTAAAGCGAGTTATCTATGAAACAGATTTTTATGACAGTTTTGATCTTTTGGCTTGGGGTCTCTGGGCTTTCAAAAGGCCAAATTCTTGATGCACAGAAAAAGGTAAAAGATAAAAAAGACGGCGTGTCGGGATTCTTAGATATCGATTTTGAGAGAAAGCTGGGTAATACAGATCAGTATATAGCTTCTGGGGAAACCAATACACAGTATAATCACGGATCCAATGTTTTTCTATTTTTAGGACGTGGTAAGTTTGGTGAAAGTCAAGGGGTGACGATCGATCAAAATCATATGGAACATCTTCGTTATCGTCGTGATTTAAGCGAAGACATTGGTTGGGAAGTTTATTTGCAATATGAAGAAAACTTTTTCAAAAGACTTGTGTCTCGCAAGCTTGCTGGCACAGGGCCGAGATTTGTAATCAGTCAGTCAGAGGCTTTTAGTTTAATTTTTGGGACTTCCATCATGTACGAAGAGCAAACTTTATCAAAAGGTGACTATGATGATAGTGGTGATAAAGAAGAGGTTTATCGGAGCTCTAATTATGTTGTCTTACCTTTGACTCTCGCTAAAGGGATTGATTTTCAGTTGACCACTTATTATCAGCCAAGAATTGCACACGCTGACGATTACCGCGTTTCAAGTGTGATGGCCGTCGTTACTGAAATCAATAAAATTTTAAGTTGGAAACTAGCTGCTTCGGTCTACGAAGATAGCAAACCCTCCGACGGTGTAAGAAGAGCAGATAGCGAATTTAAGTCAAGTCTCAGGTTTAAATTCTAAGAAGAACTTTGTAAATTTGATATTCCCTCGAGATTCGCTAAAAATCCAATAAAAACGGTTATATGCTCCCTTCGTGAGAGATTAAAGCCTTTAAAAATAACAGAAAATACCGATACATAGCCAGAAGTAGAGATATTGATCTTTCGTTTGGAAGTGTCATTGTGAATGTCCCATTTCATAAGAATCGAGTTGTTCTTTTGATCTTTGTCTGGATGGTGATTCTCTGTCAATGCCGTCAAGGTGAGGTTTATTTGTCAGAAACCTTATCTGAAGAAGATCATGACCTTTGCTCTCAACTTGCGCGCAAAGGCGGTCGAGTCGCGGTCGACGAAGAGATGCGAGAGTTACGCTACCGCGCCTGCAGTGATGCCGTATCTGGGCGACTTGTGGCTTAGTTATCGCACAACCTTTCCAATCAACAATTTGCTTTGAACGATGCTCAATCTGGGGGCTTCTTTCAAAGGATGGCTTCGGGTATTGTCGAAAAGGTGAAAACCGTCTTCACTGAGGAGATGATCAAAGGTGCGCATGGGGTCGGGATTGAACACTCGCGCACATTTCTCTTTAGATTTGAGATCGAAGCGCTTTATTTTAATAGTGTACCAACGGAAGAGGGTCTGACGGAAAAGAAGATCGCTTTTTTCGGAGTGGTAGGATCAGCGACTAATGTTGTCGGCGTGGGGCTTAATTTAGTAAAAACCTACGGCTGTGAAAAACCGGAAGATTACGAGGGTGGTTTTGTTTCAATGTCGGCAGGTCCTGCGACTTTTAGTCTCGGTTTTGATTGGATAGGGTTCATCTGGCAGCTCTGGGACCTTGAACTTGTCACGGACCAACTCTTGAGCGAATTAAAACAATTGCGTAGCTACGTCCTTAAAAACCCAGAAGAGATAGGAGAGATAGCACCTGCTGTTTTAGAGATGACCGAGACCATTTTAGATGATTCGCAACCAGAGCTTAAGAGTTCGAGGGTGGCCGCCAACGCTTCTCCTCAAAAGATAGAGCATGAACCCAGTGCCATTCAACAGTGGCTGTCTCCGGCGGTAAAATTCCCTTTTGCGCCTCCCTTTGGCGAACTTTCAAGCTTAGCATCGAATCTTAATTTACAAGAATTGAGAAAAATCTTTCAACTGGCTTCTGACAAGATGAGTTCATGTCACGCCTCTACTATTGACCTCATTCAAATAGCTCCTAAAAAACTAAGAGAATTAATAAACGGACCTGAGAGTGGAAAGAAAAGAAGATTCTGGCGGCCTTCTTTAACAGGTTACAAACTGCTTGGTGAAGTAAAGTGGAAGATCCTTGTCAGTCTCTACGATAGCACGACGGAGCACATTAAAGGTTTGCTCGATAGAGAGCGAGGCTATTATTACGATGACGATATCGGTGGTGCTCTTACTTCCCGCTCTTTACGTAGGACTGATCTCCTTGATGACTTGGTTGAGATCCAGTTTCTCATGCCACGTCGGGCC
>CAZBDM010000173.1:0-3892 GCA_964490675.1 uncultured Oligoflexales bacterium | reverse complement strand
CCGAAGTTTCCGCCTCGTCGGCGTGCCACGTCGGGCCGTCCAGGCTGACCGCTATTTCGAACAATTACACGACAAATACCCTCACCTCATCCCTTAGAGATGTCATTTTGCCGGTAACATTATTTTAAAAGTGGTTTAAAAATGATACCAATTTTAATAGTCGGTGAGGTCTTTTTATAGATAACCTGCTGAAATAAAAGACAGTTCAATTTGGCGTGATCCTTGCTTTGGGAGGGGCGTGTGACAAAATGTAGACCCCCAGACAAGGACGAGACGATGCATAGTACGATTTCAGCTTTGGCTTTCGCTCTATTGATATTACTAGCCGCCTGTGGCAGCGATGATAGTAAAAAGAAAGATTCCTCCCCCGCCCCAACCAATAATAATGTTCCTACTCAGTCAAATGATCTAGATGACAGAGACTACTCCAACGAAGATATTCCCGATCCTGACTATTCTTATCAACAGGATGACTCCGATAGTGGTGATCAACCGACCACCGATCCGTACGGAAACCCTTACGATCAAAACGCCGAGATCCCATACGATCAACAATACGGACAGACCAATCCATACGGTTACGATCCTAACTCACCGCAGTATTATGGGGAAGTCAATCAAGCGATTTATGGAGTGGCGAACTACCAACCCAACTACGTGGTGATTCCTGGTAGCGGGTATCGTTATAAAAAAAGAGGTCACTACTACCGTCACCACAGACGATTTCATAACCACCATCGTCACTTCAAAAAGGTAAAGCGTGGACACGGCCGTTGGGATGATCACAATTACGAGCACGCTAGAGGCCATTTTAATAAATCGCATCGCTATTTGACGGCTGGAGTCTATGAAGACGCTCGCAGGGAGAAAGAGCAGCTTAGACAGTATGGTGATCCTAGAGGGCGCGAGAGACAGATCGATCGGGCGATTCGTTCTCGTAATGCGCCGCAGGTTGTTGACGCTCTCGATCGATGGGCAGATGATCTTGCTGGTGAACAATCTCATGGTGGAGAAAGGCGTCGAGGTGACCGTGATCACAACCGCAACCGCGACGGAAGACGAGCTTAGAGTTTATCACTCATTTTAATACGTGATCGGGAGCCCTGCGAAAGATTTCGTGGGGTTCTTTTTTATGATTCAAAAAGACGACGAAATTTTGAGACGGCCATTGGTTTCAAATGTGAAACAACTGGGGAGTCTGTGGAAGAGCTCAATGAGCTTGCAGTCTTCTTGCAGTATTAAGCACCGCTTCGAGTTGGTCGATTCCTTCGTCGATAAAACGGTCTTGGGCACCGGGACCAAAGAACTCCATGCGAAGCGCTGCGATCTCTTGATTGAAGTCATCGGGAACGAGATCTTCCCAAAGAACCCAGTTTAAATCAGGGTCATTTTTCAAAGCTTGCAGACCGTTTACTCTCTCTCTGACCGCTTCTAAATGGTTAGAAAATATTCCGTCGAACTCAAAATTCGCCGCCCTTATAGGTTTTTGTATTTCAGCGAAGGTCTCAAGACGCGTCGACAGAACCCATTCAAGAGAATAGATACCCACATTAATACTTACACCGAATGTATTATCGAGGGCTCTAATGAGAGTTTTTTGCTGCTCTTTACTAAAAGCAGCGATGGCTCTGTCTCTAACATCCGCCGGCAAGCCTTTAGGTAAAAGGCTCTCGAAGAGTTCATCAAAATAGGACATTTTTCTTCTTTCAAGATCAAAAGCTTTTTGTTGAAGCTTCATCAGGCGAGGAGAGCGCATCATAAGGAAAATACCGTGGAAATTAAAGTCGTGGATAAAATGTAAAGGAAACTTCAACATATCTGCAAAAGCCATTTCTAGATTTCTGGTACGACGGATATACTCTGCTGGATGATGTCCATCTTTCTGCAGGTAGACACGACCTGATGACCCAGCTTCTTCAAGTAAACGGTTAAAACGCTGTACCAAAATATCGGTATTCGGAAAGAAAAAAGCATCATCATCGACAGCTTTGACACCAAGATAATTCAAAATGTCTTTAGGCACGTATTCCGAAAAGGCCGCCGCGTGGACAACAAGAGCATATCGATTGTTGGCTGCATCGGTTTCCCAAGTTTTTTTTCCGGGTTTAAGTTTCATCATGACCCCACCATCGACTTGCATAAAATCGAAAGGAATGTCTCGATCAGGAAAACGGTTGTCTGGTCGGATGATCGTGAAAGGCGTTCCACTAATCTCGGCTGCGACTTGGTCCTTACAGCTAACACCAGGAAGCTTGTTATCGCCATAAGCATTATTGGCGAACAATCCTAACAAGACCAATAAATATGCCTTGAAAGAGGGAGATTTTGGAATATTTGAAGCCCAGCTTCTCATGAAGGGATCATCGGGAGATTGATGGCTGAATGTGAGGTCTAATGACTCGTTTTTGGTATTTTTAAACCTTTAAATTAGATTGTTAAGAGACTTTTTAGATGCTTACTTCACATATAAGAAAGTTGCAACCTCTCGTTTTTCCTAAAGAATAGTTGCTTATGTGCCGATAAGCAAACAATCTTATTGGAGGTTGTCATGATATTTAAATTGTCTGCTATTGTCGTTATTCTCTTGTCTCTAGTTGGTTGTGGATTTAACTTTGACGAAGACAACGCTAAACAAAACAAAAATCAAGATGTAGCTTTTACAACTACTCAAAAAGAGTCTGAGACATCAAGTTATCAGGATTCAATCAATTACCTTCTCGAAGAAGAAGGCGGGGATGAAAAACATAAACAACATGTTGAAAAAGTCATCGCTGAGTTTGATAAAAATGATGACAAGGCCCTTGATGCCGAAGAGCTCTTGGCACTTTTTAAAGAGATGAAGGATAAGAAGAGATCTCATAAGGGTCATCATAAGGGAATGATGTGCGGCAAAGGTAAAAAGCTTGGTCACTTTAAGCACAAGCATCATGACTACGAGGAAAAAGAAAAAGAAGAAGATCAGTGTCTTGATCTTGATGGTGATGGTGAAATTACCGTAGAGGAAATCAAGAAGGTCAAGGAAACTGACGAGGGCCTTAAAGCCTTTAAAAAAGAGACTGTAAATTAAATTGTGTAACTGCGTAACCCATTTTATGGTGGTACCCGCCACCAAAGGAGAACGCAGACATGGATATTGAATCAATTGGCAAGGAATTAGCCAAGCACGTAAAGACCCAAAAGGACTTTTCTGACATTACCGGCCAGCTGATGAAGGTGGTCTTGGAATCAGCTCTCAACGCTGAGCTCGATGATCATCTGGGCTACGAGAAACACGAGAAGTCCGAATCCCCGAAGGGCAACACCAGAAACGGCTACAGCCGAAAGACCGTCAAAGGTGAGAAGGGCCATATCGAGCTCGATGTGCCTCGCGACCGGCAGGCGAGCTTCGAACCTAAGGTCGTCCCCAAAGGGAAAACCCGCCTGGAAGGCTTCGAAGACAACATCCTGGCCCTCTATGCCAGGGGTATGACCACCCGTGACATCCAAGGGGCCATCAAAGAGCTCTACAACGGCGCAGAGATCTCTCACACGGTCATTTCGAATGTCACCGATGCTGTTATTGATGAGGTGACTGCTTGGCAAAATCGGCCGCTGGAAAGCTACTATCCCATCGTCTTTTTGGACTGCATCGTGGTTAAGGTGCATCAGGACAAGCGTGTGATCAACAAGGCAATCTACCTTGCCTTGGGGATCACAGCGGATGGTCACAAGGATCTTCTTGGGCTTTGGATATCTGAAAATGAGGGATCTAAATTTTGGCTCGGAGTCCTCACTGAGCTTCAGAACCGAGGAGTGAAGGATATTTTTATCTTCAGCGTCGATGGCCTGACAGGCTTCCCAGAGGCGATAACAGCGGCATTTCCCAAGTCCAAGACTCAGCTCTGTATCGTCC
>CAZBDM010000172.1:0-8187 GCA_964490675.1 uncultured Oligoflexales bacterium | reverse complement strand
GTCGAAAACCCGGCGTGACAGCGACTTAGTTTTGATTTCTTAGCACTGGTCCCTTCGACAGTTGTCTTTTTTGCTGTGCCCATACAAGCACTAAACCCTTTTGGATCAGCAGTAACTGCTTGGCAGATATTATTTAATGGATTAAAGAATTTACCGTCGGGAACCCCTCTTAAAAATCCTTTTTCGTCGGTAAAGTTAATTTGCACTTTCCACCACTTGCCCACTAGCTGGCGTAAGCGTCTGATAACGTGTAATTTATCAAATTCTTCCCAATTAACTTTGTCTTCCATTACAGCTCCTGTGAAACAAAATAACATTGTGGAAGTTTAATCGGTAAAAACGTCAAAAAACTTAACAGTCAATTTGGCTATTTATTTCTGATTATTAGAGAAATGATTGCATCATTGTTTGACACTGCCCAGGAGCTAGCCAGGAGAGTGTCGAGATTCTCACTATTTAGAGATCACTGCGAAACTTCGTCTCTTCTGGTAGCGAAAACTGGCCCTGAGAAAGGGAGGCGGTAGACGGTTTTTTAAACAAGAAGGTGGTGTGGTTATCTCCCCGGAAGTGAAGTCTAACCAGTGAAATATAATAGTCTTTTAAATCAACATTTAGCTCCGCAAACTCTATTTGAAGTCTTTTTTTGGGAACGATTTTTAAGCTTAGAAGATCGCCTTTTTTCTTTGCCGAACTGAGATCAAATTTTGCCAGTAAAGAATCAAGGTTGAGTACCATATCGACAATTTGTCTAAGTTCTTTTGCCTGTGGTGCTTTTGCACTGTATCTGATCGCTGATTTTTGATCGGGAAGATAGTTAATCAGCTGATTTCCATCATAGATCCATTCTTTGCGACTAGGCTTCTTAAAAATCCAGCGGAACTTGTTTGGTTTAGCAAAATAAGCTTTGCCTTCACTTGAGCGGGTTCTTTTGCGCATCGCTTTATAAACTTTTTGTTCGAAGTTTATCGTAAGAAACCTATTCGCACTAAGCTTTGACTGCACCTCACGCATTTCTGAAAGATCTATTTGTGTCGACTCATTTGGTTTTGGAAGATCTAATTGTTCTTTAGCAAAACTCTTTTTGTAAAGCTTACGAAAAGTGAACTTTATGACTTTGCCTTTAAAGTAGCTCAATGAAATAGTATTGATTGTGTTCACGGTCTTATCGAAAGAAAGCTTCACCTCTGCAATATTAGTCTCAGGTTTTCCTTTAAGTACGATAAAGATATCACCGGTTAGAGTTCTGCTACTATTTAGAGTGAAAATTTTATGGCTATCAGCGAAGTTCGCTAGTAAATGGGCAACGATAAAGAACCTATCGCTACTATCTGCATTTTGTATGGCATTGAGACCACCCGGTTTGATGGTGTAAGCATAGTTTTTTTTGCTCGGGGTATTTTGTGACCAGTTTACTTTTCCATTAGGAAAAAGATTAACCACACCTGAAGAAAGAATAGGATCTTTTAATGGATCATCACTAATTTCGCTGTCAAACGCGTAAATCTGCTCTTTCTCAATCTTTAGGTGCTCTGTCAGATAAGCGATCGATTGACTATCATTAACATTCGCGATGGAAGTCTTACTGGTCAACAAAACAAGACAAAAAATCGCCAGTGGAGAAATATTCTTAAGCTTTCTAATCACCAAGGTATCCTTATTAATATTCCGCGATCGCTCGGCTAAGAAGATCCAAAGCCTTTATGGATGACTGCCACCTTATATCATAACGCTCTCCGCTCAGTTGAAAAAGCTCACTGACAGTTTTTTCTGGAGTTTTAAGCCCACACCAGACTGTTCCTATTGGTTTGGTCTCTGTTGCTCCACCAGGTCCAGCAATTCCTGTGAGTGAAACGGCAAAATGTGCCTTTAGAATGCCAGCGATACCCATACAAAGTGATTCCGCTACTTCTTTAGAGACGGCTCCATGAGCAATCAACAGTTTGCTGTCAACCTCACACATGGAAATCTTTGCATCATTCGAATAAACGTTAGCCCCACCTAAGTAGAATGTTGAACTGCCAGGAAACTCACTTAGAAGGCTCGCTAGTAGGCCTGAAGTACAGCTTTCAGCAGTCGCCACAGTGAGTTTTTTTTGTTGGCAAATCGTCTTGATCTGGGCTGTCAGCTTTAGAGCTTGGTCAACATGGCTCAAGAGTATTTTTTTATAATGATTCAGGTAAGTTAATTCTTCTGGGTTCATGCCCTTTTAACCCTCTAAGTATGCAGTAATTTATTTCCCTTCGCTCAATTTTAAGGTTATACAATGTGGGAACGGTTAAAAACATACGAAAAATCCCAGGAGCACTTCATGCACTTTGATTGGCACAAGCATTATCCCGAAGAATTCCCGAAGGTTATTGACTTATCTCATCATAATGATATCGCTGAAGCGATTTCTAAAGCCTGTCAAAAGTTCTCTTCAAAGCCAGCCATGACGTGCATGGGAACAACCATATCATACGGTCAACTGGAAAGACTGAGTAGTCAGTTCGCGTCTTTTTTACAAAAAGAGCTCAAGATCACCAAAGGCGACCGGGTTGCCTTAATGTTGCCTAATATTCTTCAGTTTCCTATCTGTTTTTTGGCTCTCCAAAAGATTGGTGCCATTTGTGTCAACACTAACCCACAGTACACCCCACGTGAGATGCTTCATCAGTTCAAAGATAGCGGTGCAAAAGCAATCGTTATCATCGATCTTTTCGCCCATAAGCTCGAAGGAATTTTAGATCAGACAGATTTGGCTCACGTGGTTGTCACTTCGATAGCAGACCAGCTCTCTCCTCTGAAAGCCTTGGCTGTTAGTACCACTATGAAATTTAAAAAGGTCGTTCCAAAGTTTAACTTAAGTTTTATTTCGTTTCGTGATGCTTTAAAAAAGGGCCGTGTGGCTGATTTTAAGAAGCCAAAATTAAGCCATGACGATACCTGTCTTCTTCAATACACCGGCGGTACGACTGGATTTGCTAAAGGAGCTGAGCTTACTCACGCTAATATCTTAGCTAACACAGAACAGATAAAAGCTATTTGTCATGGCTACGTGATTGAGGGTGGTGAGCGCGTCTTAACCGCTCTGCCGCTTTATCATATTTTCTCTCTCACGGTTAATTTGCTGTCTTTTCTGCGTACCGGTCAGCATCTTTTTCTTATCCCTAAACCGGTACCCATCTCTAATACGGTTGAAATTTTTAAAAAGCATAACATTACCGTCGTGACTGCAGTCAACACACTTTATAATTCAATTAATAACAGTAAAGAGTTTCAAGAGCTCGCGCCGCGCAATATCAAAGTCGCCATAGCAGGAGGAATGGCGCTTCAAGAATCGGTTGCAAAAAAGTGGCAACAGATTACTGGAAACCGAATCATAGAAGGGTTCGGGCTTACAGAAGCTTCTCCTGTTACCCACGTAACTCCCCCGTCAGTTAAGGCACCCCTTGGTTCTATTGGAATTCCTCTGTCATCAACCCTAGCAAAAGTAGTCAACGAAGCTGGCGAGGAGGTTCCTCACGGCGACTCTGGCGAACTCGTAGTCAAAGGCCCACAAGTGATGAAAGGCTACTGGCAAAAACAAAGTGCGACCTCTGAAACAATTAAAGACGGTTGGCTTTACACGGGAGATATTGCAAAAAGGGATGAAGATGGTTTTTTCTACATAGTCGATCGTAAAAAGGACATGATCCTTGTGTCTGGATTTAATGTTTTTCCAAATGAAGTAGAAGACGTGATTGCTTCCCACCCAAAAGTTCTAGAATGTGCCGTCATAGGAATACCAGACCGAAAGAGCGGAGAAGCCGTCAAAGCCTTTATTGTAAAAAAAGACGATTCTTTGGAGATAGCTGAAATAAAATCATACTGTAAAGAAAATCTTACCGGGTACAAATGTCCGAGACACTTTGAGTTCCGAGATTCCCTGCCAAAATCGAACGTTGGAAAAATTCTCAGGAAAAACTTAAGGCCACAGACGCAGAAAGCCGAATCCTGATTTGCATTGTTTGAATTTTATTGCGGGGAATTGATTGGAAGTTGTAAAGAAAACCTGCGGGAACTGTCGGCGCAGTTTTGCTAGCCAAGAGAGCTTTTTAGAGGGAACGTCGAGATGGCGCGTTTGTTCGGATGGTAATCTTTGGTTTAACTGCACCTGTGGGTCAACCCTAATGCTTCCTAAAGGTAAGTTTCCTTGGTATTCACCCCAGCAAATCTTAAGCGAAGAAGCTTCCACAATCTTCAATCAGCTGAGTAGTATCAAAGACCTTCCTCATATACCGTCTGCAATCATGAAGCTTCAGACCATGCTACAAAACCCAGAAGCTGAAGTCGATGAAATCGTCAGCACGATCAAACTAGACCCGATCCTAGCCTCGCAAATTCTGGTGATCGCTAACAACATGAAAGCCTTCCGAAACCCTGATGGCTCTAAAATTTCAAGCCTCGAACACGCCGTTATGTACATCGGCAAAAGAACGCTTAATGACATGATCATGGCGATACCTATCAAAATGCTTGAAGTCAGTTCAAAGCTCTTCGATACGGAAAAATTTTGGACCCACTCTTTCATTCAAGCTGCGATTGCTGAGAAGATTGCATTAAGATTCTCTTCGATGGTCAATCCAGAAGAGGCTTATTTGGCAGCATTTTTAAGTAATTTGGGTAAAGTGATTGCTGCGATTTACTTCCCTGAAAAAACCGATGAAATCTACTCTTATGTCACAGACCCGAAAACCATGACCAATTGGAAAACTGCCGAAGAAACCCTCCAGGCTACGAGCCACTCAATCCTCGGTGAGATTGGTGCGGCATTATGGGGTCTTCCCGATTTCGTTATGGATGCAGCCCGTTTTCATCACAGTCTTCCCAAATTACAAAGCTTTTCAAAAGACGAAACAACGATAGTCGATATTGTTAGTTTTTCAAATATGTTGGCTCATTGGATGATGTTTGAACCGGCTCGTATCGATAAAGAACTTATGAATATTTATCAAAAGAACTTTCAGCTTTCTGATAAGCAAGTTGAAAAACTTGTTGAAGAGCTTTCTTTTATCAAACAACGAACTTCTCTAGTCGCCGCTTAAACACGTCAACTCTTTGACAGCATCAAAACGCTTTGCTTCCTGGTAAAATAGACAAAACACCTGGGAAGACAACATTGCGTGACCTAGTCTTACTTATTTCAACAATTATATTCGCGACTACATTTAACTCCTCAAGCTTTGCTATCGAGTTAAAGGCCGGTGCCAAAAGTGGCGTCATGGTGCAGCCGACAAGTTCTTATTACCACTTCGTCTATGGTGGTCTTCTTGAAGCGAGTTTTTTCACACGCAAATTAATCGTAAGAGCAAGCTATATCGAAAGACCTGAGTTCTCCCACAATGGTTTTAGCGACCAAGAATTTGGTACTTTTGGCCATATCGGTAGTCAGTTAACCAAGACGAAAACTCATGGTTTAACCGCATTTTTAGGCTATGGCCAGATGATAGGCTACGTGAAATACGAAGAGGAATCTTTGCCGGAAAATAAGAGGAGTTTTATCGTTAAAGGTCCTTCAGCCCTGTTGGAGTATCACGTAAAACTCGCACAGCTTGATTTTTCGGTAGCTCACCAGTCTTTTACAGGTGTGGCCAGTGACGAGCAACTCGATGCCTTTGTCGCCTGGCCTTACGGTTTTATATTTTTTAACACAAGCTATTATTGGTGATAATGAATCTTATAAGACTCATTTTATTAGGCATTGTATTAGTCCTTGTTTTTGCCATTGACGTGCAAGAAAGCTTTGGCTTTCCTTATGGCTATACGGTTTCAGCACAAGGCTTAGCGTTGGCACCTAATGCAGGTGGTCAAAGGGCGTGGTCTCTCAGACTCGCTGAGAATGATCAAGTCGAATACTCGCTATTTGTTAACGAATATCTTGTTACTGGAAGTGTTCCCCTTACTGGTGTCAGTTATGGATGGCGCTACAGTCTTTGCGGGAGAATTTGTCCGCTTCGCATGTTTGCCCAGCTCGGTGCTGGTGTTTCGACTGCGGGCCCTGTTGTAGAGGTCATTTGGAGTGTGACTCCACTTTGGCTTTTAAGAGTAGACATCGCAACTCATTTTTACTTTTTAACTGATCGTGCAATTTTGTGGAGCTACCCATTTTGGCTAGGAGTATCGGTACCTATTTAATCGTTGTCACTTTGATAAAGGCAGGCGTTGGATTTTCTTATCCAACACCGGTTGATTTCAATGGTAATGTCCTCAAGTGGGATGATATCTCCCCTGAAAACCCTGTTATCTTTGAAGTCATAAACGAGAATGTCGATGAGTCAGATTACAATTTTTATGCTCCCCTTATCACAGAAGCAGCTCTTTTGTGGTCTGAAGTAGAAAACAGTCGGCTTGCGCTCAGCGAAAAAAGTGGAGAAGAAAACGCCCAGATTACCGTTTATCTAGTGGACAGCTCTGGATTTGACGGCTATGCATCTGGTTACGCCGTATTTGATGAATATGATGGCGAAAAACCTAAGCACTGTTCGGCCTACATTTACATTGACTATTCTTTTTCGATTAACTCCATTTCAAAGACCATTCTTCATGAACTAGGTCATTGCGTCGGCCTTGGTCACTCTCTCATTCCTGAAGCGATTATGAGTTATCAACTTGATAAAAATAGATTCGCACTCGATATCGACGATAGGGCGGCAATTGCGAGGCTTTATCCGGAAGATTCCGAAAACGCCAAGCTTCCCCCTGGATGTTCGATTAGCATGGAAGCCAGACAACAGCATGGTTCTCTTATTTATGCCATTTTTTTATTACCACTTTTGACGGTTGCCATAACGACAATAGGCAGCTTTAAAAAAGCTGCCTAGGCTCTTCAATTTCATCGTTCTTACCTTAGAAGAGCGAGGGCCATTTCCGGATAGTTATTCGCTTGCGCTTGAACAGAAATACCTGCCTGCGTCAAGATTCGTGCCTGAGCAAGTCTTGCTGTTTCGCTCGCATAGTCGACGTCAACGATACGACTTCTTGCAGCATTTAGGTTTTCGTTTGAAATCTCAATATTAGTTATTGTCGAGTTAAGTCGTGACTGAACAGAACCTAACGTCGCACGAAAAGCCGCGACCGAGTTAAGTGCTGTATCAAGCCTTGCAAAAAGCTCGTTCGTACCAGTCGGCCCAAGCTCAGTAGCGTTTCCTTCCGGATCATCAGGGACAACGGCAAGGTCATCTTGGGTGATAGCATTGAGAGCATCAGTAAGGTTCTCCAAGTCGTCAAGACTAATCGTTAGTACGTCTGGATCACTCTCTTCGTCGATATCAGGGACATTTCCTTCATTATCAGCCCCTCTGTTGGAAGCACCAACGAAGATTCTGATAGGCTCGTTATCCTCTGAAGTTAAAACTTTCGCACCGTTAAACTCAGTAGATTTTACGATACGGTCAACCTCTTGACGCAGCTGCTGAAATTCTTTGTCAAGAAAGTTTCTTTCCCGGTTACCAATTGTGTCAGAGGCCGCCTGAGAAGAAAGCTCCCTCATGCGAACAACAATATTTGTCACTTCGTTTAGACCACCTTCGGCGACTTGTATGTAACTAATACCATCGTTAGCGTTTCTTTTGGCTACGTCAAGAGAACGTGTTCTAGCTCTGATCCGCTCAGATACCGCTAAACCTGCGGCATCGTCTGCTGATCGATTGATTCTTTGACCAGAAGAAAGTCTTTCAAGAGAAGACTGTTGCATACTGTTACTTTTACTTAACTGACGAGTCGCTTTTAAAGCTTCGACGTTTGTTTTAATTCTAAGACCCATGAGGTATTCCTCCTTGAATTGTTAAGAGCTTCCTTACCTTAGAAGCTGAAGTGCAAGATCTCCCTGAACATTTGCTTGTGATAAGACAGAAGCGTTTGATTGCTGTAAAATTCTGTTCTGCGCTAGATCTGCAGTCTCCGATGCAAAATCAACGTCTTTGATACGACTTTTGGCAGTGTTCATGTTCTCAACTTGAATCGATAGGTTATTAATCGTTGAATTTAGTCGTGACTGCACTGAGCCAATCGTTGCACGTTCGCTGGCAAGTCTAAAAAGTGCGTCATCGATTTGTCCAAGCTTCTCAGCGATTTCTTCCCGAGCAGGCCCTTCCTCACCGACTTCGCTTGAACCGATTTCAGCTTCTTTACCGATGCCAAGATCTTCAGTTGTAAACTTAAGTCCAT
>CAZBDM010000171.1:0-8200 GCA_964490675.1 uncultured Oligoflexales bacterium | reverse complement strand
CAAGTCAGATCACCGACCTTGTTCGACTTGAGTCTCGAAACAAGCCTTTTGAAGGCCACACCCTTGATATTCTTCCAGATCAGCCGACATCGATGAGCCTTATAACCGGCAGCTACAATCTCGCTCAATACATCGCTCAAACAAGTCTTGAAGGGGAGAGAAAAAGAATCAATCGCATCGTTAGGGTTAGAGCAGGCAGCAAAGCATCGGTTACCGTTCCTTTTTTTCTTTCTGAAAGAAAATTCAAACAGCTAAAAAAGAAGGGTAAAAACAGTAGTTTCGACCGGATTTCTAAAAAAGCAAACTTTCCCTCAGCGAGCACCCCTTCCGCAAAGCACCTTTAGTTGCTTTGCCGTCAGCAAATGATTTCGATATGTCTCTGTAATCAGATGGCTTATATAGATCTTTAGGATTTGAGGTAAATCTCGTTAAGTAAAACCATAAGTAAAAACTCCACCTATCAGCTCATTTAATCTTATTCACAGGCGTTTTTTTTGCTTGTGGAAAATGACTTTCCTAAAGCGTGTTATCCACATAAAAATCTTCTAATAGCTTAATAGTTTCTTCTCGGTAGGTATCCCGTCATTTTGTAATCGTCATGGTGTTTCGATTGTGGATAAGGTGTGGACACTGTTATTTTCTGGGAGCTGCAGTTGACAGGCCTTTCAGCCGGGCGCAAAATTCTTTTAGGTGAGACGCGGTAAGCGAGGCTTCAGGGAACAATTGATTTTATTCGCCAAACTTTTGAAAATCCGACAAAGCATTTACTGTGTCGACAACCAAAAACTAGAAAAACCTCAGAATTAAAGTTTAATAAAGCGATTTCAGTCGCTTGGATGAAAGATACTGTTAATGAAAATCAATCGCCACTTTACAAAATCAAATAACGATCCATATTTCGATCAACAGTTTGAAAAAAGAAGCTCACAGATCAAACACCTTGATGGTAGCTCTGCCAGTGAACAAATCGAAGTCACGGTCCCCAAAGACTGGAGTCATCTTTCCTCAGACATTCTGGCTCAAAAATACGTTAGAAGAAGCGGTGTACCGGGCGCAGGACATGAGCAAGATGCCAGACAGGTGTTTCACAGACTTGCTGGGTGCTGGCAGTATTGGGGAGAAAAATACAACTATTTTGATAGTAAAGAGGACAGTCAATCTTTCTACGACGAGTGCTGTTATATGCTTTCCCATCAGATGGCAGCTCCCAACAGTCCGCAGTGGTTTAATACGGGGCTTCACTTTGCTTATGGAATTGAAGGAAAGTCTAAAGGGCACTACTACGTTGACCCTGAGTCAAATCAAGTCGTAGAAAGCCTTAACGCCTACCAAAGACCGCAACCACACGCCTGTTTTATTCAATCGGTAAAAGATGACCTTGTCGGCGAAGAAGGCATTATGGATCTTTGGTCAAGGGAAGCACGGCTTTTTAAGTACGGAAGCGGTACCGGCTCTAATTTTAGCGATATCCGCGGGCAAGGCGAAACTCTCAGCGGTGGGGGGAAATCGTCTGGACTTTTATCTTTTTTGAAAATCGGTGACCGGGCCGCTGGAGCAATAAAATCTGGCGGCACAACCAGAAGAGCAGCTAAGATGGTATGCCTCGATCTTGATCACCCGGATATAAAAGAATTTATCGATTGGAAAGTAAAAGAAGAGGAAAAAGTCGCCGCATTAATTGCAGGATCGAAGACGATTTCGCATCATTTATCGGAAGTTTTAAGAGCTTGTCATAATGACAAAATCAAAAACAAAAAAGATGCCTTCAGTCCGAAAACAAACAAAAAGCTGCGAGAAGCTCTTCACGAAGCTAAAAAAGCTAAAATCCCCGTCAACTACATTGTTCGGGTCGTTGAACTCGCCAAACAGGGTTTTACAGATATCAGCTTTAGCTCTTACGATAGTGATTGGAACTCGGAAGCTTATACAACTGTTTCAGGGCAAAACTCCAACAACTCTCTGAGGGTTCCCAATTCATTTTTTGAAGCTTTGGATAAGAACGAAGAATGGAAGACGATTTACCGTACTTCCGGGGAAGTTGCCGATCGATTTCCAGCCAATGATTTATGGGATGAAATTTCTTACGCTGCTTGGCAGTGTGCAGACCCTGGTCTCCAGTTTCACTCTACCATAAATGAATGGCATACCTGTCCTAAAGATGGCGAAATCAGAGCTTCAAATCCATGCTCTGAATATATGTTTCTTGATGATACAGCATGTAATTTAGCTTCACTAAACTTATTAAAGTTCATTGATAAAGATAGCGGAAGTTTCGACACTGAAAGTTTTAAACATGCCTGTAAAATCTGGACAATTGTACTCGATATTTCTGTGCAAATGGCACAGTTCCCAAGCCAATCAATTGCAAGAAACAGTTATGACTACCGCACCCTTGGACTCGGCTACGCTAATTTGGGTGCACTTCTTATGAGAATGGGGATTCCTTACGGAACCCCAAAAGCGATCTCTCTGACGTCTTCGATTTCAGCCTTAATGTGCGCAGAATCCTATAAAACAAGCGCTCTTTTGGCATCTGAGCTTGGTTCCTTTCCAAAGTATGAAAGTAACAAAGAAGACATGCTAAGAGTCATCAGAAATCATAAAAGCGCCGCTCTTCTTGACGGCAACTTTGAAGGCCTTACGATTAAACCGATGGCTTTTGATAAGTGCCTCTGCCCGAAAGATTTATACGCCTCGGTAGAAGAAAGCTGGCAGCAAGCTTATGACTTAGGTAAAAAACATGGTTATAGAAACGCCCAAGTCACAGCTATTGCTCCGACTGGCACCATAGGTCTTCTTATGGACTGTGACACGACAGGAATCGAACCAGACTTCGCACTTGTTAAATTCAAAAAGCTCGCCGGTGGTGGTTACTTTAAAATAATCAATCAATCAATACCTCCGGCATTAAAAAAACTCTCTTATACCGACAAACAGATTAAAGATATGATTTCTTACTGCTTAGGGCATGGAACTCTAGCTGAAGCACCAGTAATCAACTTCTCAAGTTTAAAAGAAAGAGGCTTTTCTGAAGACGATCTTGTGAAAATTAATAATGAACTTCCTCAAGCCTTTGATATTAGCTTTGTCTTTAGCAAATATTCGCTCGGTGAAGATTTCTGCCAGAACACTCTTGGGCTTTCCAAAGATGATCTTTCAAAGTCTGAAAGTGTATTACCGCTCCTTGGTTTTTCAGAAGAAGACATCTTACATGCTAACGAATACATTTGTGGAACTATGACCCTAGAAGGAGCTCCGCACCTTAAAGAAGAACATTTAAGTGTTTTTGACTGTGCCAACAAGTGTGGACGAAACGGTAAGCGATTTATCAAGGCAAGAGATCACGTTCTTATGATGGCCGCTGCTCAACCGTTTATTTCTGGGGCCATAAGTAAAACGGTAAACTTACCTTATGAGGCAAGTGTTTCGGATATAAAGAAAATATATAAGGACTCATGGTCCCTTATGGTGAAAGCCATCGCGATTTATCGAGATGGCTCTAAGTTAAGTCAGCCCTTAAACGCACAAGCTGACCAGTGGTTTTCTGATTTGTCGGAAGTCGACTCTACCATCGATCGCATTAGGGACATAGCCGTCAACGCCTCAAAAGACGCGGTAAAGAAGAGAAAACCACTTCCAAATAAAAGATCAGGATACACTCAAAAAGCCAGAATCGGAGGTCACTCAGTTTATTTGAGAACCGGTGAATACGACAACCATGAACTTGGTGAGATCTTCCTCGACATCAATAAAGAAGGCTCTTTATTGAGAAGTATGATGAACTCATTTGCAATTGCAGTAAGCTTAGGACTTCAATACGGGGTACCTCTAGAAGAGTTTGTGGATGTCTTTACTTTTTCTAGATTTGAACCAAATGGATTTGTTCAAGGTCACGATCAAATTAAAAATGCGACTTCAATCATTGACTTTGTCTTTAGAGATCTTGCTATCAACTATTTAGACCGACATGATCTCGCACATATACCAGCAGAAAAATCTGGTTCAAAAAAACAGTCGGATAAGATCATTCTAAAAAGAAAAACCTCCTCCGATTTAGTTCACGCAGATGGCACAGTCGTAAGTGAAGACCTTACTTACTTATCTAGAGCCTCGCAAATCACTGAGGCCCGCATGAAAGGCTACGAGGGTGATCCCTGCCCTGAATGCGGTTCGATGACTTTAGTAAGAAATGGATCTTGTCTTAAGTGTGACCGCTGTGGTTCGACAACCGGCTGTAGTTAAGCATTTCCTCAAATGCGCCACTCTCTAACGAGTTGGGTAAGCTTTATAAGAGAGTGACGCCTGCAAGATGTCTCGCCCCATTATTATTGGTTTGCAATTTAATTGCAAGCCACTCCCCGCAGAGGTCCGTCTATGACGGACCTTTTCCTTTACCTAAGCTTCATCTTAACTTTAATTTTTGGCCAGTTTCAGCGTTGTAGAGCTTTTTCTTTGAGAATCTTCGCGTGGTTGATACTGGTTTCTGAAAGTTGATCTCCAGAAAGTAGCTTTGCCAACTCTTCGACACTCTCATTCTTATCAAGAGCTCTAATATTTGACTCGGTTCTTTTGCCTTTCCCAATTTTTTCAACAAGAAAATGACAGTCAGCGAAAGCGGCCACCTGCGGCAGGTGAGAGATACAGATAAGCTGAAAGGACTCTGATAGTTCTCGCATTTTCTGACCGACCATGTTTGCTATGCGCCCAGAAATACCTGTGTCGATCTCGTCAAACACAAGAATACAAGCATCGGCACCGGCAAGAAGAGCTTTTTTAAGAGCGAGCATGATACGAGAGACTTCGCCGCCAGATGCTACTTTTACTAGTGGCAAAGAAGGTTCCCCTGGGTTAGCTGCAAGAAAAAACTCGGCTTTTTCATTGCCCCATTCGCCTTGACAAGAAAGTTCTTCAGAGACCGCTGTCCACTTTTCGCTAACTGATTCATTGCAAAACACAGACATTTCTATCGCTGGAAGCGCTGCACTATAGGGTGAAAAAGACACGTCAAACTGGGCCCCTTTCATACCAAGATCTTTAAGCTCACTTTCAACTCGTTTTTTAATGTCCTTACTTGCTTTATGACGTTCCCGTGATAATTGTTGACTAAGCTTACTTAGTCTTGCGACTTTTTTTGCAAGACTATCGATCTTTTCCTCGACAATTTCCGTCGCATTTTCAATCGACTTTAAGTGTTGCTCGAGGCTTTGCATTTCCTGTGTCAACTCTTCAGCATCTTGTACTGCAAATTTTCTAAAGAGCTCCTGATACCTTGCTAGCCTTTCTTGTGTCTCCTCTAGATCTCGTTCGTAGTCCCCCTCATCACTTGCAAGTCTGCCGACTTTAAAACTAAGATCATCACATCGACTGGCAATCTCTTCAAGGTCGACAAGAAGCTCCTTAAAACGCTCATCGATATCTATGATTTTTTGAAGCTGGCTCGTTAACGACCACAAAATTGAACTGAGACTTTCACCATCTGAGCCATAATCAAGGGAGTTTTGCAGCTTATCCAAGACTTCTCTAATTACAAAACCTTTTTCCGCTTGTTGGCAATTTTTTGAGACTTCCTCATAGTCTTTTTTAGAAGGAGCAAAGTCTGCAAGTTCACGGTAGCGAAACTGAAAATAGTCTTCGTCCCTCTGGCGCGTTGAAAAGTTAGATACAATGTCAAGAATCGACCTTAAATCCGCCATACTTTGCTTGTGTAATTGGTGTACTTTTTCTATGAGCTCTTGGTCTTTAAGAAAGCGATCGACAATTTTTAGATGCCGTCCAGGATCAAATATTTTATGGGTTTGATGCTGGGCAAAAACATCAATCAATGACAAACCGATCTGTTTGAGTGTGTGAACGGCCACCGGAGTATCGTTGATCCACGCTTGTGACCTTCCTTTAACACTAATTTGCCTTCTAATTATCACCAGCGTTTCTTCTTCATGACAATCGTAAGTAATGCCTTTATCAGACAATACCGCTAAGACTTTGTGGTTTTTCTTGACACTAAATGTCCCGATGACTTGTGCGTGATCGAATCCTTGCCTGACAGAATCCGGCTGGGCTTTCTGGCCAAGAAGAAGATTAAGCGCTTTTATAAGTATCGATTTTCCTGCGCCGGTTTCTCCGGTGATAACGTTAAAACCATCCTCAAAGGAAATGGAAAGTTTACTAATAATGGCCAAGCCAGAAATTTGCAGATCAGTAATCATATAACCCTCAATAGCTCAAAGCTAACTTGCCCAGAAATATAACAAAGCACAACGCTGAGAGCCAGTGATCAAACTACATGAGCGGCGCTAGAAGACGCGCACCGTTTGCAGGTAAAGCAATGATTTTCCTTATAAATCTATCTTGTCTTGCTTGCATTGGACGCGATTTTTCTAAATCATCTTTGAGCATTTGACTAACTTTTTGATTAAATTTTTGATCAAAGACCGCGACCATCGATTCGAAGTTTAGATAAAGGGCCCTATTGTCAAAGTTACTGGTTCCAACGGCACTCAGATGATCATCTACGCAAACGATTTTTTGATGACTAAATCCTTCCTTGTAGAGGTAGACCTGGATTCCATGACGTTGCATTTGCTCTGCGTAAGTTAGACTTACCCAATGGACTACCCGATTATCAGATTTTCTCGGGATGATAATCTTAACATCGACTCCCCGCAATACCGCTAGTTCCAGATCTCTTTGCAGGTTTTCATCAGGAACAAAGTAAGGGGTCGCAATCCAAAGCCGTTTTTTGGCCTGAGAAATAATTAATTTAAAAACCAACATTCCAATATAAAGACTGTCGTTTGGTCCAGAGGGAATTACCTGGACTACAGGCAGTTGCGTATGTGAGGCTTTTGATGAAGGCTTTTCATTTGATTGATCTCCGACTTTTTTACGCCGCTCCTTTAATTCACTTTTCAAGATCTCATCAGTGGCATAGTGCCAATCTTCATAAAAGATTTCTTCAAGCTGTCTAGTGGCCGGTCCTGTAATTTTTAGATGAGTGTCACGCCATTTGGTTTTTTTATTAAAACGGCTACCGACATATTCCTCGCCAACATTTAGACCACCAGTGAAAGAGCTGTCACCATCAACTACAACCAATTTTCTGTGGTTTCTGAAGTTGATCAGAAAGAACCTTCTGAAGCTCATAAAAGGAAGAAAACGCGCCACCCGAACGCCAGCTTTTTTCAAATCTCTTATGTAGTTCCTAGATAGCCAAAAAGATCCCATATCGTCGTAAAGAAGATAGACTCTGACACCTTCTTTGACCTTTTCTACAAGCAGATCTTTTAGCTCAATGCCTAATTTATCGGACCGTAAAATATAGTATTGAACCAGAATATAATGCTTAGCTTGTTTAATACTCGAAAAAATCTCTGAAAAGGTTTGCTCACCATCGACAAGAAGAGCAACAGACTCGTTACAGTAAGGTTTAAAAACCGGGCCAAAGCTTGAAAATACTTTTTTAAACTCAACTGATAAATCTTGGTTTATACTGTCCGAATTCTCCCCGGTAAGACAAGCGAATCTTTCCGGAAAGTCAAGGGCTAGATCACCAGCGCATGTGCCATAATCGTCAATCCTAACACGCCCCAAAAAAAGATAAAGAGGCACTCCAATAAAGGGCAGGGCAAGGTTAATCCAAATCCACGTGATACTGGCGGCTGGTGACTGCCTAGCATTAAGGATGTGATAGCAATTGTAAAAGGCTAGACCATAGAGGACAACAGAAGCTATGACGGTCAAGCTCTGCCAATCCAAAGAGAGGCTCATCTTACTTATTAAATCTTTTAATCAGATTACTAACCCTCGAGCTTGCCAAGTAAAGTTGTTCTTTTTCAGTCCACTTGTCGGGCGACTCTTCTTTGGGCGTCATCATATACACGGCCAGTTCATGTTCATCACCAAATGCATCGATCACAACTTTTATTGCGCTTTTGAATGCCTCCGATTCCACTTCGTTTCTTTCGAGATCTTCGAGAGCTTTTTTTAAATCAGCAACAGCCTCTTCTTCTTTTTGACCTTCAAGAAGGTAAATAAATTCCTGAAGAGCAGAAGTTAATTCAGTTGCTGAAGCTTTTTTTGTCCGTTTGATGACTGTCATTACCGAAAAAATCCTTTGAAAACCAATAGGGTCAGGCCAGATGTCAGTTTAGGCGAGGCCAAAATAAAAAGCAATCAAACTCAAATGATAGATGCTCTTCGA
>CAZBDM010000170.1:0-8210 GCA_964490675.1 uncultured Oligoflexales bacterium | reverse complement strand
ATGCTACACCGATCTATAGCTTAACTCGGTGTCCGATTTTGGAAGGGAAGCCCAATCACGACTTCCATTGGTCAAATAGACGATTTGGATGAGTTACAGTATGTTGTAGCGATTACCTATTGTGAGTTAAAGTCGGAGTGGATTCGCACTAATTGTTTTATGAATTATTCTATCGAGTCCGGAAGTGATCCTGATATGTTTATCATGTCTCATGCGACTGGACTTTCATTGATTCTTCAGGAATTAGAAAAAGTTATGAATGATCAAGCAATCAATGAGATTACCTTAACCTTAGGGGAAAGTGTTCGCAATGCGGCCATTGGCTCTTCTACTGGTACAAACGGTTAAGCGACTTGTTTAAAAAAACCGTCCTCGAGGGATAACAGCAATTCCCGCGGGGATTTTTCTTTCCCTTTCTCTAAATGATCACTCCATGTATTAGGGCTAGCGAAAACTTCAATGACGACCTCTAGTCCGGTCATTTGTTTGAGGTAAGCTCTCATCGTAGCGAAATTTTCCTGCATGCGGGCAGCGGAATTAGGTATCACACGTACCTTAAGTTGCGAGTCTATTTTTTTCTCAATCGCACAGTTAATCCCAAAACGACGATTGATTTGATCGGCGAGTTTACTGTCGTTAATCCACTCACCTGACGTCGATTTAAAAGCACCACTCTTACGGCCAAGGACTTCGATGCCGCCACATTCAGTTTTTATTGCGACATCTCCTGTATCGTAGTAACCGTCATCATCGTGGCTTTTTGTTTTCTCTCCTTCACCTAGGCAGGGGGTTTTCACTTTGAGCTCATAAAGCAATTCGTTATTCTCATGACTCATGGGAAGCAATTTTAAGAAGCAGCCGATTGGAATGCCGTCCATCATAACTCCCGGTCCACATTCTGTCAGCCCGTAACCGATGTGAAGACGTTTGAAAACTTTTTCAGCTTTCTTTTGCAGTGCTTCCGGTAAGACAGCACCGCCAGTATGAATGGTCAGAGTCTTTGCCTTTTCTAATGGAAGGTAGGCAGGATCTAGCAGTAATTCGAGCTGACGAGGGACCACCGCACAATAGTCGATTTCGAAGGTTTCAAACCAGTAACGAAACAGTTTTACGCGTAATGGCCTACTATCATTGAAAAACACCGTCTGCTTTGCATAGAGACCAAGTAGTTGATCGAGAACCAAGCCAAAGGCATGAAACCCGGGCAACAAACACAGCCTCCCTGATTCAGGCGTAATCCTCAAGTAAGCATTATGGGTTTCAAGCTGCCTGAGAATCTGCTCCTCGCTAAACCAATATAAAGTCTGTGATAGAGATGTGGTCCCACTGGTAAACAGACCGAGTTTAAAGGCTGGTTGTTTCTGGTCAGCATTCTGAGCTCCACTGAAAGTCATTAAGTAAGGAGATTCTTCCTCGGGGGACACAAACCATAAACGTTCACTGAGCAGCGTCGTATTTAAATCTAGGCTCGGTTTAGCTGCTATATAACGGCACTGATGAATAAGAGCTGCCAATAAGTTCCTAATCCTAACTAAACCTCGGCTTGACTGATCAATAATTACGTCGCCCGCCTTTACGCCTTGTTTCCGCCAAGCATGGCGCGTTTCGAGGCTTAAGTTCCAAAGTGCTGTTGCAGAGAAGACCGACTCCTCCTGATCGATGACATCATAAAATACCGGTATCGCCTGTAAGTTTAATCGTTTTTTAATACTTTCATATAGGGGACGTGACAAGGCGGTCTCTCCTTTGTTTAGATTTCTTGATTATATCAAGAGTGAGATGCCAACAAAGATTATTTCATTGGGCAAGGTTTACTCCGTAAATCAACTTAAGAAAAAACTACCCATTAATTTTATGATTGAAAGCGCAGATACTTAAACTGATGAATCTAAAGGGAGATCGAAACATTGACGGAACAAAACTGGTCCCTTGAAGACCTCATTGGTTTAGGAGAAGGAACATCTTTCACTCTAAGTGAAAACTTAGAGGAGCAGGTGAAGAATAGTCATTTTGCTTTGATGAAAATGTGGGAGAACAATGTTTCTTTTTATGGTTCTCACACTGGATTTGGTCGTGATATTGACCAAAAGGCTCACGATGACTGGTGTGCTCATCAAAAAGGTTTACTGAGTTTTCTACAGGTGGGAGTAGGAGAAGCACTCGACAAGAGAGTGGTAAGGCGAGCATTACGCCTACAAGCATTAAAGTGTGGTTTAGGTCTGTCAGGCATACATCCAGAGACGGTCAAAAGACTCGTACAATTATCTAACGAACAATTTTTACCGACTGTACCTCGTCATGGCAGTTTAGGGGCCAGTGGAGATCTCGTTAGTATGGCACATGCTGTGGCCCCTATATTTGAGGGATATGACCCGCAAAGCCCTAGAGACGTTTTAGCTCTAGTCAACACAAATGCTATGATGGCTTCTTTTGCGATAGAGCTTTACGATCAACTTCTGGCTCTATATCAATGGAGCAACAAAGTGACTGCAGCAGTCAGTTTAGCACTAGGTGTGCAAGACGAGGCATTCAAACCAAGCATGCTAGCAGCAGGAGTAGTCGGTGAGAAAAGCTACTATAAGAAAGTGGGAGAGCAGCTCATCGACAATCGCCAACACTTTCGTAGAGAGTATCAGGTGCCCCAATCGTTTCAAAGCTTTTCGATTCAAGAACGCTATAGTGTTCGATGTGCACCTCAGGTTTTAGCGAATGGCTACGAATCACTTCAGCAAGCTTGGCAAAAGATAGCTAGAGAAGCCCTTTCTGTTGCGGACAATCCATTAGTCGGACATAACCTTTATGAGCACGAATCTAGCTGGCATGGTGGAAAGTTTTATTCAGTACCGATCGCTTCAGCAGTCGATATGATGAACGATGTATTGTTTAGATGCTGTGATATGGTTGACCGCCAGACCTTTCTACTGGTAAGCCCCGAGACTTCCTATGGGCTACCTGCCAACCTGCAAGTAGAAGTTGGTGAACACGTCAAAGGTATCCATCAATTAATATCGGCATTAATGCAGAGGATAAGAGGCCATTCAACAACCAGTTACCAGATGGCAACTCCAGCAGAAGCTTATAATCAAGATATATTACCAGCGACAATGGAAAGACTGATCATATTCCAGCAAGCCATTGAGACGGCTAACAATCTACTCGCAGGTGCATCTTTAATCTCTGAAAGAGCAATTTGGATGCGTTATCATCCTAGCGAAAGTTTGCCTGAAAAGCTTTATCTGAAATACTGGCGCCAGAAGTTTGAAGAAGAAAGAAAAGCAGCTTGATCGAGGAGACGGTATGCCTGAATTTGCTGGGCGAATAAAACAGTTAAAAGGTTTTTTTGGAAAACGCTACAAAGAGATGCTTAAATCTTTTCAAGATGAAAGCGAGCGTCTATTTGAGGATATGATTGATCTATTTATGGAGTCGGATCATTACCCTGGCGAACAAGAATTTGATCGCATTCTCAGAAACCTGCACACCCTTAAAGGCATAACCTCCCAAAACAATCTTTCCGAAGTGTCTCATTGGATACATGAAATTGAAGAGATCTTTATTGGCATTCGAAAAAACGACCTTGAGTTCATGCCTAGAACGTATCAAACGATGGTTCCTTTGCTAACGAGTTTGTTTGATTTCGTAAGAGCATACTGTGAATCTGATGGCGAACGGCCTGTAGAACCTGAGTTCAAGAGATGTGGCTACGCTTATCGGACTTTCATGAGGATCTACGCAAGATCGGTATCAGAAGAGCAACTAAAACCTGACAATAATCACTCCAATTTGGATTCAAAGACTTCAAGTCGACAACAAGTGACAGCTAAAAGTATCAAGAAACGCCTACAAGCAATTGTTTCAGAAGCTGGCCAGGAACGAGATAGACGAGCCAATGCCGACAGTAGTCAAGAACTCAGAAATTACATCATTCAAGAGAAAGATCTTGATAAGATCACTGCGATTCTATGCCAGGCTCTTTATCGCCTTCCTTATATAAGTGATACAAATAATTCTTTAAATAGTGTTAAAGAAGAGATTCAAGAGACCATTCTTCAGTTACAAAACATACGCAAAGTTTCGGCATTAACGCTTGCTCGGAAGCTTGAGAAAGTAGCAATTGATACCGCTAACAAAGTCGGTAAAAAGATTAACTTTGAATTTATTGGTTTTGAAACTGAAATCGATATCTCTTGGTATCAGATTTTTTCTGAATCACTCATGCATATGATTAAAAACTCAATTGATCACGGCGTAGAAGAAGCCTCTGTAAGAAGGATTGCAGGCAAACCTGAAACGGCTAAGCTTGTTGTAGAAATGAATTTTGAAGCAGACCGCTGCCATCTCATTATCTGCGATGATGGAGGAGGCGTTAACGGTGATATTGTCGCCAAAAAAGCCTTAGAAAAAGGGGTCATTAATCAAAAGGAGCTGGATGCTATGACCAGCTACGAAAAGCAAATGCTGATATTTGAAGCCGGTTTTTCATCGAAAGATCAGGCGACACAGATTTCAGGACGAGGAGTTGGCCTTGATGCTGTTCAGACGAATGTTTTAAAGCGAGGCGGAAGTATCTTGCTTGATTCAGAAGTGGGTCGAGGGTCTGAATTTAAGTTAACTTTTCCAATCCGTTATTATCACGAGCCCGTTGTCGTCTTTCGCTATCAGGATGCGCGCTTCTCTGTTCCAAGAAGAATTGTCAATCAAATTCTATATGCTGATACAGCCAAAACAGTAGAATTTGGTTCTTTGACTCTTGATCAAGAAAACTTTTTTACTGTTCTTTGTCTTCCTGAAATTGACCCCCACTTACAGTCTTTTAAAGAGCGTCCCTACCTGATGATGGACGTGGCAGGCGCTCCCTGCGCTCTGGGAGTTGATGAAATTTTGGGAGAAGAAGATTTATTTTTCTTTTCTTTTGGTGCGGCCATTGGCGGGATCCCTTATTTGAATGCCTTTTCAAACAGCATTGAATTTGGGCCGGTCGCGGCTCTCAATGTGCTCGAGTTAGAAGCAAATTTTAATTCTTATCTTTTTGATGAAGAGTCGATTCAAGACATCGAACAGAACTTTGTAGGAACTGCAGAACTTTTCGAAAAACCACCCGAGATGATTATTGAAGAACCACAAGTCGATCCGCCGGTTGAAAACCTCGAGACCCCTCCCCCTCAAATAGATGACGGCCCTATGATAAGTGATGAAGACGCGGAAGCTGCGGCTGCTTTAGGGGCTTTCGAATTAAATCTCGGAGATCAGCCTTCACCAGTTGCTGAGTCAAACGTCATAGAGTTACCATCAATAAGCGATGAGGAAGCAGAGGCCGCAGCAGCTTTAGGAGCTTTTGAGTTGAATTTAGATGGCTTTTCAGACATTGAGTCTTCGCATGCAAAAGAAAAGAGTCATGACAATCAAGCGATTGATCCAGAAACACAACTATGCCTTAACCTGTTAGGCTCTGATCAATTTTTAGGAGATGTGCTGAGCGCTGCCCAACAACGGGCAAGAAGCTTAACGGTAGGTGAAAATAACATGCTTGAAGTTTTAGCAAACGAAATCGAAGTGTTTGAGTCACAGCTAAAGTCGGACGGTCAAGAAAATACTCAAATTGCGCCTGTCAGTGATCCCTTAGCTGAGACGATGCGTTCCGTGCTTGTCGATAAGTTAACAGAAGCTCTCAGGAATCGAGTCGCGTAATCATTCTTCCGTATTTGCAACGACAAAATCTCTTCTCAGGCTAATCGTCTCATTTACTTCACGGCACGATCGTACAATTCTATCGAGTGCTGTATTTAGTTCAGCAATGTCCAACTGCTGGTTCGCCTGTTGAGACTTTTGCGCCCTCTTTAAGAGAATGGTCGCTTGACCATCAATAAAAGCAACCAAGTTAGAAAGCTGGTGCAGAAAAGGGCGTTCTTGTTCTATGATTTCTCTGTCCATAAATCCCTGCCAAATAGTAGAGCATTTGTTAAACAATCAACAAAACCATTGGGGAATCTTAACTTCTCAATTTTGCTTTGTTTTTCCACCCAATGCCAATTTTAAGAGCTTCAAATATCCTTAGTTTATCATGAATTTTTCGATAGAACTAAAAACTCTCGAAACTTTTCACTACTAGAGCTGGGTTTTTTTAAAGAAAAAAGGCTCGTATTGAGCCTCCTTTTTCGGTTTTTCAGTGATCATGCTTGTGCTTAGAAAACTCTACTTTTAAGCTTTTAATCTGCTTGACGACAGCCATGATTTTCTCATGATCTTCTGACATGTGGTGGTGCATTTCGTCCATTTCTTTGTGCTTGCGTGTCATTTGAAGGTGCTTCTTTTTGGCTTGAAGATCGTCTTTACCTTTGGATTCGTGCTCTTTCATGGCTTTTTCGTGAGCTTTCATCGCCATTTCGTGCTTTTTCATGGCTTTTTCGTGCTCGTCTACTTTTGAAATAAGCCAGTTTGCCATTTCTTTCGCTTCTTTGTGCTCTTTCATGTGCGTCGCATGTTCTTTTTCCATGTGCTTATGGTGATCGCCGAAGCTTTTGTGGTCTTTTTTCATGTCACCTGTGCTTTTGTGATCGTGCATTTTATGATCGTGGTCATGATCGTGGTCATCACCGTGAGCGCAGAAGCTTAGGCCGAGCATTGATACGATTAACAATAACTTTTTCATGGATTTCTCCTCAATAAATCAAAAATAAGACTGAAAGTGGTTTCGTCCTCTGAAGCACGGTTCTCAGGAAACTAAAGTTTCCTTCACATGCGCCGATTCTTAATGCAAACTAGTTGCATCTAACAAGGAAGTATAACATTACCACGAAAGTTAATGCGATGTATAGAAAATCTGTGGATAAATGGCCAGGATTTGATGAAGTCTCAACACAAGAAGTTAAGCTTTTTGAAGTCTATCGTCCGCAAATCGCAGCTATCGCCCCAAGCTTGGAGCGTGCCTTAAAAGACTTGAAAAGCGACTTTTCATGCGACAGAACGATCGCATCGAGAGACCATATAGATACTTTCCTTGGCGACGTCACTGCTGTGTTTCAAGACATTGACGATAAGCTTGTTGAGGCGGTTAGAGCGGATATTGAGGAGATTCTCACTAGGCTTCTCAATTCCTACAGTCTGTTAGATGTTTCATTGTTCACCACTGATGATAATATGTGCAGCCTCTTCCATATGGACATGGTTCATCTGCGACTGATTTGCACTTATGCTGGCCCTGCGACAGAATGGTTAAAAGAGGTAGACGCTAATCGATCCGGCCTTGGCAAAGGAAGCAACGATAAAATTCTCAATCCTGGTGGCCAAGTGAATCGGCTAAGTACCGGGTCGATAGGTTTTTTGAAGGGGGCACGTTTTCGCGGCCTTGATGGTAAAGGGGTCATTCATAAGTCTCCCGCTATCGAAGGCACTGGCACACGCAGGCTTGTATTGAGGGTGGATGTTAGATAGTCATAAAAAAAGGATGAGCTTATGTTTCATGGACTCCATTTAAGTTTAGAAGGAGCGCTTTTTGCGTTTTTCTTCGGCGCTCTTCACGCCTTGGAGCCGGGCCATGGTAAAACAGCTCTCCTAGCCTACATGCTGGATGGCCGGGCTAAAAAAATGCACGCCATTGTCGTTGGTCTGACAAGTGGAATATCGCATTCGATTTCCATTCTAGCTATTGCAGCCATCGTTCATACGGTCAGTGATGTGGCTCTTCATAACCACGGGACATTTAGCGAGGCTATGATCATCTCATGGGCCAGTAGTTTGATTCTTTTGGCGATTGGTCTTTACTTGTTGTATCAGAGCTTGGTGCAAAAAAAGAAAAGCGCTCACAACTGCTGTGGTCATCATCATTCCTCAGATAATCATCACCACTCTTCAAAGAAGAAGTTTTCAGTAACCGCCCTGCTTGGTCTTTCAGTAGGGCTTTATCCATGCCCCACTGCTATCGCCGCTTATTTGTCATCGGTAAACAGCGGTGACTTCATGTCAGGTTACCTAGCGATTTTTGTTTATGCCGTAGGTATTGCTTTTGCTGTTTCTTCTGTAGGTATGCTCTCTATGTGGCTTGGAAAGAAATTTCACAACGCCAACCATTGGATGACTCACAAAGCCAACTATTTGGGGATTGCTCAGGCGTCGATCATCATCGTCGTTTCCTTACACCTCATTTACAAGAACTTTTAGCCCGGATCCGAATTTCTAGACGGTTGATGTGTTGCTTCGTCGTCGTGAAATCC
>CAZBDM010000169.1:0-8236 GCA_964490675.1 uncultured Oligoflexales bacterium | reverse complement strand
TGTCGGATGCCGCTTCTCAAACTTACGATATGGTGGTTTTACCAGGCGGCCAACCAGGAAGTGACAAGCTTGCTGCAGACGATAGAGTCATCGCTATGATTAAGAAGACGAAAGAAGAGGGCAAACCGGTCGCCGCCATCTGCGCAGCTCCTATCGTCCTTTCAAAAGCAGGGATTTTAAAGGACAAAAAAGCCACCGCTTATCCTGGGTTTAGAGAAAAGCTCGACGCTCAAGCGACGACAGATAAAGAAAAAGTCGTTATAGACGGTGATGTCATTACAAGCCAAGGTCCAGGTACAGCTATGACTTTCGCTCTAAAAATTGTCGAAGTACTCAAAGGTAAAGGCCTGGCAGATACGTTGCGAAAAGGCATGCTGGTTGAAGAGTGAGCAAGAAAATATTTGTTTAAGAGCCTGAAGTTTTCAGGCTCATTTTTCTAATGAGTAGATATCTTTTTGGTGCTGTATTGTTTCTTTAAAACTTTTTTTGCAATAGTTTTAGATTTGATCCTTCTCTTGCGTCTGTTTGGAAGAGGCATACGGTAAGACCTAGCATTTTCACCGACAAAAAACTGAGGAAGAGACTTTTTTTCAACCTTAACCTCTGTCTCACGCTTAGTAACACAACTATTCATCTTTTTATAAAGCGCATTCCAAGACCTCACGCGGTTGAGATTATCAACCAGACAGCGATCCCAGTAGGTATAGGTATAATCATTGCTGCAGCCAAAAGAAGTTCTATCATGGCGAGCTGCAGAAAAAATAATGCGATTAGGCTTTTTCATCACTTCATCACTAATAAAAACCCCTGAGTAACAAGCTGAAACCATAACTACAGTTGGACGACCTTTGCAGTGAGTCGTCAAACTCTCATCTAACTGAGCCGGTGTTAGTATGGGTTGATTAATCATGTAGACACCGTTTTTAAGTCCGTGTGAGCCTATATGAACAAAACATCCATCGCGCTCTGAAATATTGAGACTAGCGAGCGCCCTGTTAAAATTGTCGTAACTTGAAGGTTGAACACCTTTGATCTGTTCACTATCTGTCATTGAAAGTTCGCGGAAGTAGCGGTCTTTGACACCTCTTCTTTTGAGCAACTTTTTGATCTTCTTACGTGCGTTGTCAAATACGTGAATACTGTTGTCTCCAGTCATAAGTACGACTTTCCAACGTGGCTTTTTGTTAAAATAGGCAAGTTGTTTTGCCGAGTATTTTCTCTTCAGTTTGTTAGGAGTGACATTGACATAGTCTTTGGATTTCTTTGAGATCGCAGTTTTTGCGATTCTTTTCTGATTTTTGACAGTTGTTTTGGTTTCGTCTTTCATCTTCTGGATCACACATGATTTGATCACTTTTGGACGAGAAAGACAGCTTTCAATCTTTTCGCATCCTGAAAAGCCAACACTGAATAAAATAACCAAAGCAAAACTCATTTTTGTCACGAGGAAGTCCTCTTAATCGTGTGTGTTTTTGGTATCATCGGAAGATTGCTAGGTTTTCTTAATTTTCTGAGATTTTCTCAAACTTTCCGTGATTTTATCCTCAAAGCTGATTCGCTTAATCCGATAAAAAAAGGGGGATGCGGGAAAAAATGAAGGCTTATCTCTACATTGCTATGTTTACTTTAGCTGTCACAACGGGCTGCTCTGAAGGCTCTAATAGCTCGTCTGACTATCTAATCGTATCGTATGATCTTGATCCCTACATCAATCAAAGTAGCAACAGCCTCAATTTCAATGTCTCAGGAGATCATGCTGAATTCTTCTTTCGTATTAGCGGCCAAGGCTTTAATGCAAGCGTCGACTTTGATGAAATCTTACCAATTGTTGAAAGCGTGTCATTAACCTACCAGCAGGAGGGGACCTACGATCTCGATCTTGAAATCTTCCGCCCAGGAAACATTCCGTTTGTCGAAGATCAGCTTACCTGGGAATTTAGTACCGAAGAACCCGACAATCCAATTATCTCCTTTTCCGAAAGAGCTACCGCTGACGCCACCGTTAGCTTGCAGGTCGCCAACGTCAGAACTGCTAATCTAACGGAGATATGGGTTGAAGGTGACCGTCCCGACGAAGAAGCTTCTGGTCTTTGGGAGTCGCTTCCCTCAACAGGTCTTTTTACGTTCGCGACAACCCCTGAGGATGGTCTAAAATCGTTTAGAGTCAAACTTAGCAACATCTACGGGAGTGAAAGCCCCTATGTAGATCTACAAATTCTAAAGAAAAGTATCGCCCCCACAGATTGCTCCGCCGCTCTTATTTCTGATACAACATCTTCGCTTGAAACCTACATGCAACTAAACGCGACTGATTCTGAAAGTGTTTTTTATACGGTCTCCGGAGATGTCAGCTTTTTTAGTGATCCCGTTGAATTCAGTAATGGTCAAGTTGTCGCTATTGACCTTTCAGGAACTTCCGGAGAAAAACAAATTTCAGTGAGCATCCAAGACGAAGCCGGAAACGTATGTTTGACAGAATCCTTTAGCGTAACAGTTGATCCGAGCTACAACTCAGTTGAAGTCGACATCGATAGTGTCAGTGAATATTGGACCGATAGTACAGAAAGGACACTTTCGTTAAATTATGATTATTTCCCCAGCCAAGCCCCCATTGAAATGAAGATAAGCGGTGATATCACTAATTCTGATAAAAACAGCTGGATTCCCTACAGCACCCAATATACTGCTAACTTGAATCCAGGAAGCGGAAGAAGAGTGATTCTTGTCACCTATCGAGATAAGGATTTGGTTGAATCGGCTATTGTAGGTTCAAATATCTTTCTCAATCCAAGCATAACTGTCGTAGACGCACCCGATCCATATAAAACAGTGACAGTTGACAATATTGTTGGAGTTGAAGACCTAACTATCGTAGGCTGTAATGAAACCTATAATGATGTCGCCTACCAAAGCTCCTATACATGTGAACCAACCGCTGCATTCATAACGGTGCGCTATGACTTTGATGATGGCACCTCTGCCACATCATCTTCTAGCATTCCTCCGTAAATCAGAGGATGTATTGGAAAGAGAGAGAAAAGATAAAGAAGCTCGACGTATAAGAAACACCGCTTTCGTTTACCGACGAAGGGGCGAGGGTTGAATTAGAAGTTGCAACTTTTACTTCTTTTTCAGTGAAAGTCTGGCCGAGATAAGATGCTTTGAGTGAAAAAACACCGCGATCACTTCTTGATTTTGGTTTGCCTAGAAATAAGAACCCATAGCCAAAACGAAATTCATAGGACTGTTGCCCTGTCAAAGTGAGAAGCGTTGAGGTTTTATAGGATTCCTCATTGACCGTCACCTCAGAATTACTTACGGCGATAATACTTGCTAGAGGATGATACTCAAATTCCGTCACTAAATAGCCCTTTTTGAAGAGGACAGGTGTGTATGATATTTTCGGCCCCAAGTAAGTATTAACGCCAGAATATTTATCTTGCTTAAGATTGAAACTGATTGCGGAAGTATTAAAACTAAGTCCTAGACCTAGCGACTTCTTACTTCTGAAGCGAAAATTATAGGAATTTGATATGCGAAATGGAGCCATGGTTGCTGAAGTCTGAGTTCCCTCAATATTTAAACTTCCGACTCCATAGCCACTAGCAATTTCAAGTTCAAAATCACCGTAAAGAGGAGCTGCGAAAAAGAGAAATGCAAAAACTGCTGTGAAAATAACCTTCATCAGTAGGCTACCCCCAAATAAACTTTCAATACTTGAAGGTGTGCGAATCCTAGATCAAAGCCAATATCCTCTTTTCTTGTTTGGCGCTCCTCCTCTGTGATTTCCTCAGAGTAAGATTCTTTGTGAGACATTTGATAGACAGGAACACTGACACCAAAAAAATCACAACCAAACATCAAGCCTTTTATGTTCCATCGTGACCCGAAACTACTTTCAATAGTCAAATGTCTATGTTCTTCTCGCGCGGTTTGTATGGTTTCGTTAAATTGATCTTCCATGTCGTACGATACAACAAGCTTTTTCTGACCCAAACCGAAGTTTATGTAACTTGATGGTGAAAGTTGCCGCTTGTAGCGTATTCTTAAACCTTCACTTTGATACTTAGAAAGCAGGACCGTCTTTTCTCCTTCAGCATAATTTAGCTCTAGAAAAGACGTATCACTTATTGCACCCCCGACACTCGCTCCTCTCGTGACGATCGGATAATGATCGTAACCATAAGCTTCATAGACGGCATAAACACTCGGAGATTCGCTGATGACGGCTTCTTGAGCAAAGATCTTTGGAACAAGAACACTTGCTACAATAAAGAGCTGAAAACTCTTATCGTATAGGGCCATAAGCTTTCTTGTCAGTCTCATAAAGTCCAAAACTCAATAACATTTGTTAAAGATAAAAAAATCGCAACGAATCTACTTGTTATCGGAATTTGGTGGGAAAGATATAAATTTGGCAGCTTGTAAAAATGCGTGGTAAAACCACGCATTCTAAAGCCTTAAGGGAGAATCAAAATAACTAAAAAGCGATCCTAGGCTGCTTCTTTTTGCTGCTGAAGCTCCATTTTCAATTGATTAATCGAAAAAATATTTTCTTTTATACATTTGTTGAGAGCTTTGATGAAAAAAGTTTCACCATACTGAGATAACATATCTGAAAGCGTGTCAAATCGAGAATTGTAATAGAGACCGACTCTCGCAGCTAGATCAAGAAACTTTTTAAGCTCTTTGCTAGACTCTTTAAATTTATCAAAGCGCTCTCTCTCTGCTGCTAAAGTCTCCTCATCAACAGCATCATTCAGATTGGTCTTATAACTCAAAGTATTTGAAGCACTTGGTTTTTTCGGAGCTTCTAAAACTTCGGGTTGATCTGTCAAGAGCTCTTGTTTGGCTGCAACTTCTGCTCTTTGATAACTGAGCTCATCAGCATCAATAATGTCCGTTGAATGATCATCTCTTTCTAAAGAATAGGAGAGGTCGTTAGACTTCTCGAATTGCACATTGCCTTCAAGAAGATCTTTTGACTCTGAAGAGTTTTCGAAGGCAACCACATCATCTTCACCGATGCTATCATCAAAAATTTCCAGTTGCGACATTTGCTCAGGAACAAGCTCCGCATCGGGAGTGAGCGCCTCGTCAATACCTTCATCAAAGCTTTCCATTGCAAGTGCAGCCTGACTGACCGGTTGATCCGATTGAGTAACAGACAAATGATCTCTAGCCTTTGAGAAAGACGGATCTAGAACGAGAGCTTTACCAAACCATTTATCGGAAGCTTCATCTTGTTTATGACGTTTGTAAGCATAACCAATATTAAATGCAACTTTTGCCTTAAGCTCATTAGACGGCACCACCTTGAGAGCTTTCTGATAAAACTCAAGACTTTCATCAAGTTTGCCTTCGTGTATTTTTTGAACCCCTATCGTATTGAGAAGACTAGAAATATTCTTCCCGGGCTGCAAAAGACCGTCATCGAGGCTTTCAATAACGTCTTTCCCTGACTGTGCCGTAACCGACTCATCATCAATTTCTAATGCCTTGCCAAATAGCTCATCAGCTTCTTCAACATTATTATCTTCAAGAGCAATCTGACCCATCATACAGACACGTTCAACATTTTGAAGATTGTGTTTGCTGATCATCTTAAGCAGTGTCGAGCAGCGATCAAACTCTCCTTTCGCCATAAGTATCTTCGCCATTTCATTAAACCCGAGCAGCGAAGGAGCGATTTCTTTCTTGTTGAATAGAATCTGCAAGATCTCTTCCGCTTGATTGACAAGACCACGCTCTCTGAGAAATTTGGCCGTTGCAATGATCAGTTTTGGGTTAGTCTCTTTTTCAAAGAAGCTTTTTAAATTTGCTAGACTCGTCTGAGAATCTTTTTTAACGATTAACTTGACAGCTTTTTTGACCTTTTCAAGATACTCACCAATGAGCTTCGTCTCTTTAACAGCCTTCTTTGCTGTTTCAACGAGCTTTGCCATTGAGAATGGTTTTTCGAGAGAATAAGAGTGCATGAATTCGCCAATCAAAGACAGGTTCTTATCTTTAACAAAGCCGGTTGACACGATGATAGGAATATTTTTTGTTTTAGGATTTTGTCTAATTTTGTTAAATAGCTGGATGCCATTTAAATTCGGCATCTTCCAATCGGTAATGACTAGATCAATTTCTTCGTTTTGAACACAATCCCAAGCCTGCTGACCGTCTTCAAAAGTATGAACAGTTTCTGCACCAGCGTTTTCTAGTGTTTCGCCCATGAGCTTACACATAGACGGGTCGTCGTCTGCGACAACCACACGGTATCCTTCTAGTAAACCCATGGCCCTTATACCCTCCGTTCGATTCACCTCATAAAGAATAATTAAAGGAGCGACTTTCCCATGGCATACTTTAGAGATGGCCATAAAAACTTCTATCTTACTAAGATAAAAAGAAAATAATTGCCGTAAAAAGTACTATTTTTGAAACAGCACAAAGGCAATTCTTGCTGGATGTTCAGAATTTTTCGGTTTAATAGCTATATTTCTTACAAGACGTAAGATTTTAGTAGGGTGTCTCGTCTATAATGTTACCTGGAGGATCGTAGTTACAAACAAGAATGAAGAGTCGATCTGTGCATTGGACTTTTCCACAGCCGAATCTCTTAGAGCTACTCCAAACCACTTGTGTATAATTTCCAATAACCTTTTCTCCGGCGTCTTTAACGATGACATCACCTTCTTTATAGTCATCTTTCTGCTTCTCCCAAGCTTCCATGGCGCTCTCAATAAGCTCCTCTTTAAAAGTCGGATAAATATTTTCTCCGTACGTTCTCGCCCAAGCTCCGGTGTCAGGACGGTGAGCTAATTCGCAATTACGATTAGTCGCAAGCTCATTAGCCCAGGTTTGGGCAAATTTCGCTAGATCGTCATTCCAGGTAAGGTCATCCACGCCTACTGCTTTTCTAAGCCTATTGTGTTCGTCTGTTGCTAATTTGATTTCTTCCGATGATAGAAGAGTTTTTTCAGCAAGGACGGGAGTTGTTTCTGTCTCAGTTGGAGTCGAAGGATCAGCTGGCGTTGCTGCTTGATCGCTAGGATCCAATGGAGTTGGTTCGACAGTTTCACTTTGCCTTTTTTCAACCTTGGACTGTTGACAACTGATCATAACGACCGCTAATAGTATTTGCCAAATACGCACGACTCTACTCCTAAGCACTCTAACCATACATCTGTCTTATCGGCAGATCGTGGCAATCTTTCAAGAACATTCAACGTAAAGGGGGCCCTTGAACCATCTTCAAGAGCCCCCAAAACAAATAATCCGCTAAAAAGGTGAGGGTCTTCTTGGGCACTTAGAAAGCTGAGGGGACGCACCAAGAAGAATAGGCGTTTCGTTCGCTTTAAAATTTTCCTTTGAACCAACAAAGGCTTCTTTTAAGGTACAAAATACTTATCGCTAAAAATCCCAAAAAGTTTAGATAATATTTTTATACCTTATATTTCAGTAGGTTATATCCATATTAGCCAACCATATCGGGTGCAGTTAATTGTCTATTTTGTTAAATTTCCCTCTGCGGAGATTTCCGCTAGAATGACTGAGAATTCACTTAAAACAAATGAGGTAAGCGTTCGTGTCACTAAAGCCGATTTTTCTCTGTATTATATTTGTTTCCTGCGTCAACACTGCACCCCAAAAAGCTCCCTATGAAAAGGAAACCATAAGCAGTTCGACAAATATAAGCCTTTTCCCGCCGATAGACGGTCTAAGAAAGCAGGACAAGGTCGCTTACGGCTACCACGACATGATCGCCACCGCTCATCCTCTTGCTACACAGGTAGGCTTAAAGGTCCTTGAAGAAGGCGGCAATGCAATCGATGCAGCTGTGGCTGCGTCTTTTGCAATCTCTGTGGTGAGACCGCAGTCGACGGGCATAGGTGGAGGTGGGTTTATGCTTTTTTACGAAGCGCAAAGTAAGAAGACTCATGTTCTTGATTTCCGCGAAAGAGCTCCTCTTAAGGCAACAAGAGACATGTATCTTGATAAAAAAGGAAATCCAGCTGCCTTTACATACAAAGGTAAAACAGTCAAAAACGCCTCGCAGACAGGCCATCTTGCTGTCGGAGTGCCAGGGCTTGTAGCAGGCTTACTAGATGCTCATAAAAGCCATGGCAAACTTCCCCTTAAACGCCTCATTGAGCCATCAATTAAATTGTCTGAACAAGGCTTTGATGTCTACCCGTCACTAGAGCGCTCGATTGCTCGCAAAGAAAAGTATTTAATGCTCTTTGAA
>CAZBDM010000168.1:0-8247 GCA_964490675.1 uncultured Oligoflexales bacterium | reverse complement strand
CAGATGGCACTGCTTCTAAGAGGCTTTGATTGCTTGGGTCATAACTTGCTTTGTTGACAAATCCGTTTGTCGGTAGGCGGAGCCATCTTTTTAAAGTCAAATTCATAAAATCTTCGGGATTAATGCCTTTCAAATCATCGAGAAAAACAAATTTAAAGTCGGCATATGTTCTGATCCGTGGCAAAGTATGTACATTGTGCTGTTTGAATCTTTCATCAAGAAAATCGGCTTCTTGTTCAACGTCATACTCAATAGGCGGAGAGTTCATGAAAGGAGCAAGTTCTAAGTCGGTATGGTATTCCTCCCGCCTTTGTTGATAGGCAATTAACTCTAAAGCTGATACTGCATCACCAATCAGTCGATCTAGTTGCATCTGTTGACCATGGAATTGCACCGTACCTTTGATTGTTGATTTACCCTGCATTTTTTCTATAGCCTCAACCTCACCGCCAGGATATGTCTCTCTATTGATTTGCGGTAACGAATCAGCAGAAAATAAACTTGTGTTATCACCATTATAGAGAGTTTTGCAGGCAGGCAGCCATACTGCAAAGCCAATGATGACTATTTGTAAACTTGGTAAAACGCGTAAGAAATCCACCAAAAAACCCTAACTTCTTAACATGGTATTTGATTTATTTATCGGGAATTGCACGATAACACTTGAGTCTGTCGCCAAATCGCTCTCGTTAAAGAAAGAAATGATTGTGTGAGAGATTTTTCGCTATCCATTAGAGCTTTTCTTTTGAACACTCGCATTCAAATCCGGAGAAATAGAACCTGATTGCTCGACCTAATTTATTGGCCGGAGGTTCAGAATAGGCCTAAAACAACTGCCGAATCTCGCTACATTGCATATCCTCTTTAAAAAATCGATTTATCAGTATAAGTGGTAAAAAGCTCTAGCGCCTTACTGCCAGCTAAAGAATTGCCATAAGGGTTTAAACCAGGAGACCAAACAGCGACAGAAAACTCCCCTGGAAGCACAGCGAGTATTCCTCCTCCGACTCCACTCTTTGCTGGCAGTCCGACACGGTATGCAAATTCGCCGACGTTATCGTAAGTACCACAAGTAGTCATCAGAGCCATGACTCTCTTTGCCTGCGAGCGTGAGACAATTTGCTGCTTTGAGAGGGGTGACATGCCATGATGAATGAGAAAAAGTCCCGCGCGGGCAAGGTCTCTGCAATTCATTTCAATAGAACAGTGGGTACAGTAGACATCAAGGAGGTGCTTCACTTCACTTTTGATGTTGCCAAAGCTTTTCATAAAGTGAGCGAGAGCAAAATTACGGTGGCCTGTTTCTATTTCTGATTTAGCAACTTTAAGATTGTAGTCAATTTTTTGATTACCACATTCTTGTCTTACAAATTCTATAATTCCATTTTTAGCATCGTCATAGTGAGAGATAAGATAATCAGTGACAACAAGAGCACCAGCGTTAATAAATGGATTGCGCGGTTTACCATTTTCAAACTCTAACTGCACGAGAGAATTAAAAGCATTTCCCGAAGGCTCCACCCCGACACGTGACCAATCTCGTTCTGGATCAAGCTTCATTGCAAGAGTAAGCACAAATAATTTCGAAATACTTTGCATGGAAAAGTTTTCGTCAGCATCCCCCACTGAAAACTCCTGACCATCAGCGGTTGCGATAGCCATAGCAAATTTGCTCGCGGGGATCTTTCCAAGTTCTGGGATGTAGTCAGCGACTTTCCCCTGACTTAGGAAGGGAGAGATTTCTTTTTTTATTTTTTCGAGAATGTTCTGCATTGAGATTCCAATTCAAGGGTCTTTGTTTTCCATAGGCACTTACAAGAAAAATCAGTGCCATTGAACCCTAACAAAGAGTCAACAATATGGGAATGCTATCACGAAAATCATCGTATAGCATAGCTCGGAGAGCCTAATACCTTCAAATCTGGCACTAAGCAATAAAACACTGATCAAAATCACCGAAAAATAAGATGTCATACAACGGTTGATTTTTAAAAAGTGAAGCTATTCTTTCTGACCGTTGTAATAATGTAGTAAAAATCCAACTCCTTTGTGTACACTGATACTAAAGGATTTTACCAAACAAAGGGAGCCAGCACATGAAAAACTCTTTTCCAGAAATTAACGGCGTAAAAGTTGATATCAATGCACTCTTTTCACTCTCACACAAATGCAACCCTACTTCCTGTGTTGATAAAAAGCAGTGTTGCGCTTCCTATGAAGTATGCATCGAAGACAAGGAAATTGACAAAATTTTACCTCACTTCCCAGAGGCAGCAAAATTCAAACCTGAAATCGTTGAACGAGAGTTTTTAGAAGATCTTTTTAGAGAAGTTGAAGATGGGCTTGTAGCCATTGAAACTAATGACGACGGACAATGTTTATTAGGATGCCAGGGGGAGAATGGAGAGCTTCTATGCTCCCTTCACTGTCAATCGATTAAAAACAACCTATCGTTTTACGATGCTAAACCTAAGTCCTGCGGCCTTTGGCCTCTTGCAGAAATCGCAGTTGAAACCCCTGTTCTTACTGTCCAAAACGACGCCTTAGAGTTCGTCTGTAATGACCAGTCAGAAGATTTAAAAGTCCTTGATAAAGAAGTTTCTTCAATCATTGAAAATATCTACGGTAAGGATTTTCTTGATCAATTGAACGAGTATATTTCAAAATTAGTATTGTGAATACCGACAAATACTAAAAAATATGCCACTTTTCTCACATTCTCAATTTATCTCAGACTCTTTCCGAAAAGAAAATATTCGTATTTGTAACGCTGTCGCAGTAAACGTGAAACATTATTACTTTTGAGAACGGTGACCTAGACCATTTTAGGTAACAAAAAAGCATAGAGTTAAAAAGGCAAACATAATGAAAATTCTTATGACTTTGTTTTTACCGATGAGCATTTTTAGTTGTCAAAGCAGCCATCAAAGCGCTAAGAAACTTTTAAAGGAGCCAACAGATCACATTAAGATTGAGGAGGAACCTGCCATTTGGGAAAGCCTGTCGCTTTCTAACTCTTCCTTAGAAACTCAAATACGGGTTGTTTACACAAAAAAAGGCGAAAAGACGCAGGTGGGTAAGGTCACTTGGGGTAAAACTTCAACTGACTCATCGACACCAGAAGTTGGATTCCGCCCTAACTACGGAAACTACTACAAAATCATTTGTGAACCAGGAACACCCGTCGAAGCGCGAATCTTCGTATATAACGATTCTCAACGCCAACTAAAAAGCTTTGGTGATATGTCTGCATGGTTGGGCAAAGGTGCGACATTCTCGACGCGCTTGACCTGTCCGCAGGGACAACGAGCAGTCGCTAAGACCTTCACACGATTAGTTGACAATCAGGGCCATACACATCGTTTTAAGGGTATTCTAAAAATAGAGGGCCAATAGTTCCATTCATCAAACAGGCTTTCCATGTCTTTACCAGAGGTCACAAGTTTTGTCGGGCCTCTCAATGAAAATTTAGATGACTTCACTTAATAAGATTGACAAGATCTCTCAACATACAGTTACTCTCTACTGGGTGGCGAAGCTTCTTGGACAGAACCAGTCTGTAACGATTGCTTCTTCCATCTTTAGTCCGCGTCAAGTATCCACCTTCTTCAAGCTCGGTAACTATTTTTTGGATCGCTCTTTCTGTGATACCGACTTGTAAGGCCACTTCTCTGAGGCTTAATTGAGGATCTCTAGCAAGACAGATTAAAACGTGAGAATGATTAGATAGAAAAGTCCATTTACTTTTTGTTTTGTCACTTGCCATTTTTTCGTACTCCTCGCCTTGGCCTGCGATTATATCAGAACAAATTTACCCTTCCCACTTGATTTGGCAAGTGCCCCAAAACCCACGATCAAATATAACTACCTGTATTCATTTATTTTTGCGGACATCTAATTTATCTCATTCACTTATTGCGATTTTTATAGAGCTGTGTAATATGACCCATGATTCACGAATTTATTTTCGTGAATATTATTTCCACAACAAGCCGTTTGGAAAAGAACTGGGGTCCACCGCTTGCAATCTATCATTCTCCCGAAACAAAAATTCATAGAAGAGAATCCGACATGATAAGACGACAGTTACCAAACGTCGTAACGATTTGTCTCTGGGTATTATTCCTAGCAGGCTTGGCTATGTTCGTTAACACTGCCATTAACGGCCTCTTTATTTTCGAGTTGTCGACATTTAACATTGTAGGGTTAGATTTTTCTTTACAGCTAAGATTTGATCCCCTAACTTCACCGATTTTTTCTATGGTAGGCCTGCTTGGTGTCGCCATCAGCCACTACGGTATTCGCTATCTCGACGGCGAACCGCAGCAAAATCGATTCTACCTTCTAAAGTTATTCCTTATCCTTTCCGTATCTCTATTAGTTCTCTCAAACAATCTCATCATGTTCTTTTTCATGTGGATAACAACCAGTTACATTCTTCATAAACTTCTCATCCTCTATCCAGACCGTCCTTCTGCCAGCCAAGCTGCCCGGAAAAAACAAATCATTAGCCGTCTCGGTGATTTCGCGATCTTGTCAGCTATTTTTCTTAGCCTTTGGGTATTTGGAACCACCGATTTTTCAGAACTATTCCAACTGGCAAAAAATCAAATGATCATGCAAGCCAATCGTGGCTTTCTTGAGGTCATCGGATCTTTATTTGCTGTTGGAGCCGCAACAAAATCTGCGCAGGTCCCCTTTCATTTTTGGCTTTCTGAAACAATGGAAACACCTTCACCGGTATCAGCATTGATGCATGCCGGAGTCATCAATGCAGGTGGTTTTTTGATGATTCGTATGAGCCCACTACTGCAATCTGCATCAGTTGCTCACGCTTTTCTTATCGCGATTGGTGCGTTTACGGCTTCTTACGCAGGACTCATGATGGTCACTCAAAACAACATTAAAAAGAAATTGGCTTTTTCGACAATGAGTCAGATGGGTATGATGATGTTTGCCTGCGGGTTGGGTGCATATGCAGTAGCTCTTTTTCACATCGTAGCCCACAGCTTTTACAAAGCCCATGCCTTTTTATCAACCGGCTATCTAATTGAAGAAACAAAGCAAAAGAGCCTTAAGCTTCGTACTCTCTCACCTAGCTTGTCCATTGCCGCAATCGTCGTGGCTTTTTCCACAGTAGTCATTGGACAATTTTTTGAAAAGGGTATTTACATCTCTTACTTTGCTTATGCAGCTGTTCTCATCCTAGGGCTTATCCAAACTGCTTTTCATGTAAGGTATGTCGAGGTCAAGAAAAGTCTGCTTTTCTCTTCCATTTTTCTTTTCATGACCGCCGGTCTGATCGTTTACATGCAGGTCGAATTCCTCGTCGGTCATTTCATTCGTGATGTCATCCCGCCTCCGAGTATAACAAGCCAGTTGAATTCTGTTCAATTGCCGGTGATTTACCTAGCTATAGCGTTATTCTCGGCTTGTTTTATTTTAAGTGGTCTACTGATGAACCCCAAAACAACTCTATTAAAAAAGACTTATATACACTTGTGGAATGGGGGCTATGCAAATCACTACTTCAATCGCTGGCTAAGCAAATTTCTCTATTGAACGGTTGAAGTAGGTGTTTTGAGAAGTTCGGATTTGTCGATAAAGGATTCTGTAAATGCAAAATACGATTAGACTCAAAGATACGACCACTGTCAGAGATGTTATAAAATCAGACAAGCGAAGTGCTCACGGCTCTCGTTCCCACCGAACTGAAAACATAAAGACGATAGTCGACGAAAGTATCAAGGCTGTAACACCTGCTTGGCCTCTGCAGCAATCGGTTGCTGTCAATCCTTTTTGGTTTCAGAGACATCAGACTCTCAACAAAACATTTAACGATCTTGAGTCTACCCTTCATCAGTCCCTTTTTATGCCGCTTAGTTATTATTTAGATAAGTATAATAATGAGGAGATTGAAAAACATGCTCTCAAAAAAGCCCTCATTAGGGCAAAGGAGAGATGGAATGACACACCTGAAACGATCGAAGGTCTCGAATCACTCTCAACAGATAAACTGACCACACTCCCCAAGGTCAAATCGTTCTCAGAGTTTCTCAATGACCCTATAATATCAGATCAAAGAATTATTGAGGACATCGGTAAATTTTGTGCTGCATACTTTGATGATAAACAGGCCGTGATTCGTTATCCTTGGCAATCAGGTTCATTTTGGCAAGGTTGGTTTGAAGCACAAAGATTCGATAAAACGCTGACCATCCTCGGCATCAAAAACTTCAATAACATCGTCGATAGTTTTCGTGGCGCTTCTCCTCTTGAAACAATTCAGTCGATCTTAGAAGAAATTTCTTTTGACAATCAACTTTGTCAGGTTCACTACATGCAGCGCCTGCTCTTTACGGTCAATGGCTGGGCCTCTCAATTTAAGTATCTAGAATGGCAAAAAATGATGGGTCGTCATATTGATAGAACATCAGGCCTTATTGAGTTGCTAGCAGTCAGAATGATTTATGATTACGGTTTGTTACATCATATCCGTGAGAGAAAGGCTTCCGTTTCAGAGCTTTGGATATCTCAACTTAATGAAGCATCAGCAGCTACTAGTGACACTTCTCTCTCCCACAAGATTTCATACATCTGGCATTGGGCGCTAGAATTAACTTACCAGAATTGTCTGGCTCAAAAGCTGCAAGAGCCTTCTCGTAGTATAGGCAGTACCCCCAAGTTTCAGATTGCATTCTGTATTGATGTCAGATCAGAAATGATAAGAAGGCATATCGAAACCACTAATAGAGACATTCAAACGATTGGCTTTGCTGGATTTTTTGGAATGCCCATTGCTTACAAAAAGATCGATGAATCCCAGAAAGCCCCGCGATTACCGGTGTTGTTAAACCCACAATTAGATGTATTCGAAACTGGAACATCCAAACAAGAGGAAACATCTCTTAGTGACCACTGGAAAAAAACTGGACGTACTCCTACAATGAAACTGATTTACAGCTATTTTCGCATATTGAGGAAAGCTAATTTATCGTCTTTATTGTACGTTGAACTCTTTGGAATTTTAGCTGTCATCAATCTAATATTGCGAACATCAAAAGCTATTGTTGCGCAACTTAAAGGCGATAAGGTCCCTGCGTCTTTTGACTGCTGCCACACGCACCCCGATACATCAAAGATTCTATTAGAAGAGAAGATCACACGAGCCCGTGATATTCTTACTCATATGGGCTTACGGAAAGACTTTGCCAAACTAATCATTTTGTCTGGTCACGGTGCCGCGACAACTAACAATGCACTCTCTTCAGCACTAGACTGTGGAGCCTGTGGAGGGCACGCTGGAGATATCAATGCTCGCGTTGTTGTGTCGATCCTCAATGAAGAGAGAGTACGCTCGGGACTTAGATCCTACGGTATTGAGATACCCAAAACGACCTGGTTTGTTGCCGCTGTTCATGAAACAGTAACCGATAGCATTTATATTCTTGACCGAAAACTAATTCCCCAACAGTTCTCAGAGGACATTGACGAGCTTGAGAGTTCATTAAAATCTGCCACTCAGGCAACAAGGCAAGAACGCCAATCGGCGAGATCTTCTGTCCTAGACCACAATGCAATCCGACGTTCAAGCAATTGGGCTGAGACACGACCTGAGTGGGGGCTCTGCGGTAACGCATCGTTTATTGTTGCGCCCAGAGCACGTACCGTTGGGGTCAATCTTTCTAGTCGGACCTTTCTCCACGATTACGACTGGCGGCAAGACCAAGAGTTTAAGACCTTGGAGCTTATCATGACTGCACCAATGATCGTCACAAACTGGATCAATCTTCAGTACTATGGTTCGGTCGTGGCACCAAACTATTTTGGTAGCGGCAATAAAGTACTCCACAATGTTACCGGTGAAAACGCAGTGGTTGAAGGAAACGGTGGCGATTTAAAAATCGGCTTATCGATTCAATCCGTTCATGATGGGAAGAATTTTGTCCATGAACCTCTGCGTCTTTCTGTGTTCATTGAGGCACCACGCGCCGCCATTGAAGATATCATTGACGAGCACCAGCTAGTAAAAGATCTTGTCGACAATGAATGGTTACACATCCTGCAAATAGATCCTGAGTCGCAGAAAATTTTTCGCCGCTTGACCACCATCCAATATGAAGTCGCTGCATTTATCGATGAGCAGTGAAGCGAGCCGACAAGCGATAAACAACAGTAATCACTTATTATTTTATATTGAGGTTGTATGAGAGAGACGATCTTAATAGTTACTCACTCATAGTCCGC
>CAZBDM010000167.1:5511-8256 GCA_964490675.1 uncultured Oligoflexales bacterium | reverse complement strand
TCTAGCATTCTATTGAGGTAAATATGATTGAGATTTTTCCAAAAATAGCTAGTTGTGCGGCAAGCGGTGATATCGAACAACTTGCCATTTTATGCCGTCAATATTTTGGCGGCGATGAAAGTAAATCTCCCAAAATTGACATTGAATCGATCTTCACCGACATGGGTATCCAGATTGCTGAACAGGAGTTGGATTACTATGGAGCTGTCGCGGCTAGAGATGCGAAAGGAAGATTTGAGATCGCCGTTGCCTTTCAAAAAGATCTCCCTCTTGAAGAGAAGAGATTTCTTTTAGCGCATATTTTCGGTCATGTACTCTTAGAGATTCAAACAGCTGTTGCGACCAGCGAGCTTTCTCTCTCAGGTTTTAGAGAAACGTCTTCGCCTTTGCAGCGCTATGTTACCTCTTCGTATGAGACTTCGAGGCGCAGCTTGATCGACGAAAAGGAGCAGCGAGCCGATCAATTTGCCGCCGCTTTGATTTTGCCCGAGGGCATGGTCAAACGAGCGGTTGAAAAGATTAAAGACATTGACAAGGTGGCGCAGTTTTTCGGGACAACAAAGTTGTGCGTTGAAAGAAGGTTGGAGGAATTAGGTGAGCTTTCCTCTCATCCGACCAATTTTATTGATGCTGAGAGAAAGTTAAAAGGCCAACAGGAACTTCATAATGACCTAGAAGATAAGCAGCAGCCTTTAGATTTATCAAAACTACATAGCCCGGATGCGGCTAAAAAGGCTGCTCGTCAAACTTTGAGTCAACAGTATAGCCAAGCTGTCATTAAAGCCGACAAAGAGGGAAAGCCGACATCTAAACCTAAAGCGGCAAAAAAACCAGCTGACACGAAGCAAAACGCACTCCCTGAAGAGGTCGGCAAACAGGTTGATCAAAGTCTATCGAGAATCCGTAAGTTAGCAAAAAGATTAGATGACTCAGTACCTATTTAAGCTTAAAAAAATCAAAGATGCCCTTTGTCGCCAGGATCTTGCCGATCCTGGTTTTTTTTTGAATATCGTCAGGCATTTGTGTAAGCTGCCGACACTCCGAGAAATGGACAGGACAGAGGACATCATGAAAAATCAAGGCGAAATAATCTGGCAAGCTGATCCCAACAGAAAAGACCAAAGTCTTATGATGACTTTTTTGAAACAAGCTAGCGAGAAGGCGAATCGCTCGATCAGTGATTGGCAGGATCTTTATCAGTGGTCGATTGAAGAATCGGCTCAATTCTGGAAGATGGTCAGTGAGTTCACAAAGATTAGGTGGATCTCAAATCCGGAAAGTATTTATCAACCTCCACCCCCAGGTAAGATGAGAGGGGCGAAATGGTTTAGTGGGGGAACCTTGAACTTCGCTGAAAATCTTTTGCCAGAAGATGGAGACCGGATCGTTTTAACTGGCAAAGCCGAAGGCCAAGACAAACGTACTTTAACGGCGCGAGAACTCAGACTGCGGGTGAAAAGGTGCGCCGGAGCTTTAAAAGCTTCCGGTATTTGTGCAGGTGACCGGGTTGCGGGAGTTTTGATCAATGGTGTTGAGGCGATCATCGCTATGCTTGCCACGACATCTTTAGGTGCAGTGTGGTCATCGTGTTCTCCAGATTTCGGTGTTCGTGGTATTGTTGATCGATTAAGTCAGATTGAGCCAAAGCTACTTTTCTTTTCGACAGCCTACCAATACGGTGGCAAAGTCTTTTCAGTAACCGAAACGATCACGCAAGTTTGTGAGACCCTCCCTTCGTTAGAAAAGTTGGTAACGGTCGATCATCTTGGGCATGGTGATAAACCCCAAATTGATCACATGACTTGGGCAAGCTTTTTGGAAAGTGATAGCAGTAACAAGCTCGAGTTTGAGCCGCGAGCTTTTGATGATCCTCTCTATATTCTTTTTTCATCTGGAACGACTGGTGTTCCAAAATGTATCGTTCATAGTGTCGGGGGAACCCTCCTGCAGCATAAGAAAGAATTGATGCTGCACACTGATCTGTCTGGGGGGGATTGTCTGTTCTATTACACAACTTGTGGCTGGATGATGTGGAATTGGATGGTTTCTGGTTTGGCAACCGGCGCTTCCCTATTCGTTTACGATGGTTCGCCAGGCTTTCCAGAGCTGGGAGTTCTTTGGAAGACTATCGAACAAGAAAAAGTCACGGTATTTGGTACGAGTCCAAAGTTTTTGAGTGCCTGTATCAATCAAAAGATCACTCCCAAAAGAGATTTTCAGCTGGATAGCTTAAAGACCATCCTTTCAACAGGTGCTCCACTGCTTGCTGAACACTTTCATTGGATTTATGAGCAAGTGAGTTCAGATGTTCATCTTGCCTCGATTTCAGGAGGGACTGATATCGTATCTTGTTTCATGTTAGGCAACCCTCTGCTACCCGTGCGGGTGGGGGAGATTCAGGCGGCAGGCTTAGGAATGGCTGTAGAGTCGTGGGATGAAAATGCTCGTCCGGTTACCTGCCAAAAGGGTGAACTCGTCTGTGTGAAGCCCTTCGTGTCAATGCCGATTTACTTTTGGAAAGATAAAGATGGTGAAAAGTACCAAAAAGCATACTTTTCATACTACCAAAACCCTGAGGTCTGGCGTCATGGTGATTATGTTGAAATGACTGAAGATGGAGGCATCATCGTTTATGGGCGATCAGATGCAACGCTTAATCCAGGTGGGGTCAGAATTGGAACTGCTGAAATCTATCGTCAGGTGGAAGTAATCGATGAAGTCATTGATTCGGTAGCTGTCGGCTAT
>CAZBDM010000167.1:4230-5501 GCA_964490675.1 uncultured Oligoflexales bacterium | reverse complement strand
TGAAGATGTTGATGTCTATCTTTTCGTTAAGCTTAGATCATCTGTACTTTGGACGGATGACATTGAAAGAAAAATTAAGTTAGCTATCAAAACTCATTTGACTCCGCGGCATCTTCCTAAGAAAATATTTCCGGTCAGCGATATCCCTTATACTCGCAGTGGCAAAAAGATGGAGATCGTCGTTAGTAATGTTATCAATGGCGAAGATATCAAAAACCTTTCGGCAATTGCCAATACTGAATCGTTGTCGGAATATAAAGCCATAAGAGAGGGCTTATAGGGAGGTGAAATGGTCGACGAATCAAGAGAGATCCAGAAAAATGCAGAAATGATCCCCACCAAAGAACTTCTGAAAGCGCAACGTAAAAAAGCCTACGAAGAAGTGAAAGCTAAGCGCAAAGAAGAGAAACTTGCTGCTAAGCTACAAAAGAAGAAAGAAAAAGTTGAAGCGCAGAAGCTCAAAGATGAAGCCCTTTGGAATCTTCTCAAACCTGCAAGCAAAATTGATGACTAGTCACTTAAAATAGTCGTGCGTGCAAAACGCCTAATCTCTGCGTTGTCTTCGTTGATTGCTCCTTGCTGTACCCTATGCACTATCTGCGTCGCAATCGAACTGACAACGCCGCAATGAGGTGTGTTTCACGAACGACTAAAATAGGCTTTCAGATAAGGAGCAACCTTTTGCTGGATGCACCCAGTCGGAAGCAATTTCCGTGGCAGGGATCATAACAAAGTCGCGTTTAAGCATTTCTGGATGGGGAATGGTCAAAGCCTTTGAGGAAAAGCTCAGCATTTCGCCACTTGGGTTGCGCCACATGAGAATATCTAAATCTATGGTGCGGTTACCCCAGTGGGTGTTCCTCGTGCGACCGAGTTGCCGCTCGATGCTCTGTAGCTTTTCGAGCATGATGGGTGGCGTCAGATCGGTTTTGCAAATAAGAGCTGAGTTAATAAACTGCTGATCTGCCGCTCCCATTGGCTCTGTTTCAAGAAGAGAAGCCATGCTTGTGACTTCTCCACAGTGTTGATTAAGTAAAAAGACGGCTTGGGAAATATATGCTTCTCTGTCACCAAGGTTAGAGCCAAGGGCAATGAGGACCTCACTTTGTCGTTGACAGTTTTCCATCGAATAAAACTTTCATCTCAGAAAAATGTTTGTGGCAAAACCTTTGGTTTTCGCCCTTTAGACTGCTGCACCTTGATCGGTGAGCTTGCAGCTGAGAGGTCAACTTATCTTTATTTTTGAAACTATCAAGGCTTTTACGAATACG
>CAZBDM010000167.1:0-4220 GCA_964490675.1 uncultured Oligoflexales bacterium | reverse complement strand
CGATCTGCTCGGTAGCGATTACGGCCGACAAACCCATCTTCAAAAGAAAAGGCTAAGTCATAGTAACTATTGATTTTTACTGATACTTCAGAAGCTTTGCTGTCGGGGAATAGACGGAGATGCCTTTCAATATCACTGACCAACCATTGCAGCTTGCTCGCTCTTCCACCAGCGGCCGCAGCAGCTTTTTGAGACCAGGCGAGAGACGCAGCTTTTCGGCCTCGACGTTCCTCTAGTGATGCCAGGGCTAGCAAATAATATTCTGGAGTATCGGTTGTTTTAACTGCTTTTTCGAGGATCGAAGAGGCGGTGTCAAAATCTTTGATTTGTTGCAGAAGCCACGATGCTCCTGAGAGGCTTGCCTTTTTTTCATAGGGTGTCCGAACCTGAGAGAGTGCAAGGTTGACAGACTCTTTAATCTTTTGATTGAGCGATTGAGGTATCTTTTTGTTCGGGGATTCAGTTTTATGGATATCTAGTGCAGGATAAGCAGCCCAAAGGCGCGTATCAACAGAGAGTTCGTTGTAAGTTTCGAGCTTAGCAGCAGCTTCTAACCAAACCGCCCTCAGTCTCTTATATGCATCTTCAGAGACTTTATCTTTGGCCCAGTCGAAAAACTTTCCGGCTTTATAGATAATCGTACTGCGGCTAGCGATGAGAGCTTCTTTTCCATTGGTCATTGCTCTTAAATGGGCTTCGATTTGTGAGGTCGCTCGTTTGATATCTGTAGAAGCCGGAACCTGCTCTTTCGAATCAATAAGATGGGTGATCATTTTAGCGGTCAGTGCAGCTTTTTCTTTTTTGTATGCAGCGGGTACATGCTCCAAAACCGCCATTCTGGTGGCAAAAAGTTCACCCTCCTGCCAAGATTTATCTTTGATGTCTTGCCAATAAACAAGCGAAAGAGTGGTCCAGATCTTTCGGTCGGGAGACGCTTTTAGGGCTCTTTCGACAAGCGTATCAAAGGCAACATTCATAGCTAAACCAGCCGTGAAGGCCTGTTCAAACTCAGAAAGACTAACAGATTCGGTAATCCTAAGGAGCTCCTTTCCTTCACTGCTCAGTAGCAAGATCGTCGGATATGCGAAGGCTTTTAATTTTTCTCCCCATTTCTGTGCTTGTTCAGTATCGCCATCAAGATAAACGGGGATAACCGATTTCATCAGTTCAGCAAACTGAGGTTTAGAAAAGACTTGCGACTTAAGCTCATTACAAGAAGGACACCACACCGCCCCCCAGTATAAAAATATAGCTGAGTTTTCCTTCTTCGCTTTGCTAAAAGCTTGTTCAACACTGCCTTTGAACCAGATATTTTGACCGTTACTTGCTCCGGTAGCATACCCAGAAGTTATCAAAAAAAATAACGTTATTAATAGCCTAGCTAAATTCATCGGATTCCCTTTCCTTTGTTTATAGATGTCCTGCTGCAAGTCTACTTGGGGATGTGACTGTTTTGTAAGTAGCAATTTGTATATCAGCCTTGATAAGGAATCCAGTATCTTGTTCGGCAAGATCTGCAACAATGAATTGCCATTTACCCTTAGCATTTTGATTCTTCAAATCAGCAAGAGCTTTTAAGAAGCGTCCCTGGTAACCAAGTTTAATTTGCACCTCTTTTTCTGTAGATGAAATGCGGTTTACCAGTTCAATAGCTTCGCCAGAAGGAGTCAAGAGCAAAAACTGTAAATCACCGCTGAAAGTATGTTTGAATTCTATGTCGATACTTATTTCAGCTATTTCTTGATTTTTTGTGATAAAAAAGTTCTTTTTCCATCCTTTCGAGTCGTTGTCGGGTATGGCAATGGGAGCACCTTCAGCTAGCTGAAAGTGGTACACTTTTCTTGGTTTTTGTTGGTCTTTTGGATCGGGAATATAGGATGCAAAGGACTTGCTTCTTAAGACATCTTCTCCCCGACATTCGTTTTCCTGACAGCGATAGACGACGTTGCAGCTACCGAGAAGCTTGAAGTCGCGTTCTCCGCGAATAATCATCCCTTCGACTTGCTGAGTGACAGTATTGATGACTGGAGAGCCAGAGCTTCCCCCAAAGGTGTCACTATTAATTTTAAACGTAAGCTCCGGTTGCGCGTCTCTCACGGTGATACCATCCATAACTTTAAGAGGCAGCCCCGATGGATGGCCAAAGACGAGTAATTCGTCCTCTATAGTAAGAGGCTGATCAGAATTGAGTGTTAAGGGAGTTCTCAAGGAGGCTTTACGATCGAGCTCGATAATAGCAAAGTCGCTAAGGCTTTTGTTATCTAAGTCATGTGCGACGATTCTCTTGCAGAAGAAAAGTTGATCGCGGTCTACTTGCTTGGTTTCTGGGTCGTAGAGTTTTTTTGTGAAATTAAAAATTATTGCAGTGTTATTGCATTGAATTTCGTTCCTGATGCAGTGGCCGGCAGTTGCAAGAAGGTTTTCTGAGATAAGAAACCCCGTGCAGTGGCCCGCTACAGGTTGCGAGCTAAAGCGTTCGTTACTGCAGAGGTTCTTTTCTTCGAGAAATGTTTTGGTTTTCAACTTGAAACTAGGGAGTGACGATGATTGGGGAAGATCGCTCCTTTTTAAGATTAGACCCGTTGCTTGAGCGACATGCTCTGCCAAATCCGGTTTGTCCAGCTCGAAGATTTCCTTGCGGTTATCTTCACCATAAATGACTTCCGGGTTTTCTTCTGCCTTCAAGCCTTGGTTGTAAAACAATACAAGCGCTAAAGCTAAAGGCCATCCATGGCATTTAACGGGTCGCATCTTCGCTCCTAAAATTTGGCTTTCCACCGAAATTTCGGGTTCCGTTAGGATTTTTTCAGATAGATCTGGTCAAGACGGTATCTGCGATTGGCCAGATAGTCAAGAACTAAACCCCTTGAAAAAGCACCGCGTGGTAGAGGTTTTGTTGCGCAACTGAGTCATGCTCACTCTCGAAGGCCAGCTTCGAAGTTTTCTAGAGGCTTTCGAAATTTCAGTTCGATGTTCAATTTTGATCTTAAACATGCTCGCTTTGTAGGTAGCTAAAAAAGGAACAAAAATTTCTTTTTGGTTGCAAAAGTATACCGGTTTATTTATGCCAAATTTGCACAGAGCTTAATAAATCTTTAAAATTTCTAGGTTTGCCGTTTCGGTACGGGCTTTGCATTATCGCTAGCTGTCGACCAATCGGCCAAAAATACATAGTTTGGGGAGATTATGATGATGATGAAGAACAAATCAGGATTAATGTCACGTCTGCTTGGGTTTTCTGCAGGAGCACTTCTTGTTTCGGCAGGGTCACTTTATGCGGATGCTTCACAGATCAACACACAGCTGGCACAAAACACCACGCAGCAAAACGCCAACTTAAAAGTTGCTGCTCTTGGTGACCCAACGTCGACCGGCTTAACCATTACGACCTCTAAGCCAGGACCAGTTAGTTCAGCTTTCTCGGCAGCTGCATATGCGGCCCAAAGTTTCATTCCTCAGACTGAAGAAGAGGATACAGGTAGTACCTACGCAGAAATTGCACTTAAATATAAAATAAACTCAGCGATGAGCTCGAAACTCATCATTTCTGGATCGGCAGCAGAATCAGAAGACAACGAGTCTAAAGCCAACGACACGATTGTACAGTTTGACTTTCCTTCTTTTCTGAAAATTGATCCGCTTGGTATCAAGTTTACAGGACGAGCGCGGGCTTATGTTCCGACCTCAGAAGAAAGTCAAGATGCGGGGCTGCAAGGTGTAGGATATGCCAGAGTAAAAATCTCGAAAGCTATGGGGCCGGTTGATGCTGGATTCGGTGGTTTGACTAGAAAATACTTCTACGATGCCGAAAATGCCGAAGATGGTACACCGAATAATAACTATCGCCTTACCGGACTACTTTTTGCGACTGTTACGATTTTAAGCAACTTCAGTTACTACGGTGAAATCGACTACAAGCAAGACAACGACAACAGTGGTGAGCAGACCTATAGCTTCTATAATGTCCACGAGCTCAATGTTGATCTTAACGACAAGTTAAGCGCACAACTTGGTCTTGAAAATGCTGGAAGCGAGCTAAGAGCAAATGAAGGAACAGAAAATCCTTACATGGTTTACGTGCCAGAAAAGACAAGCATGTATCTAAGTGCGCTTTACACCATTCTTTAATCCGGGATCCGAAATTTTTTGAAAATAGTCTTTAATAAACGGATTCGAAGTTCGGACGGGTGAAAGGCGCAAGGAGGAGTGAAACCGCAGTG
>CAZBDM010000166.1:2772-8311 GCA_964490675.1 uncultured Oligoflexales bacterium | reverse complement strand
TCGATCGTGAGTCTAATATATTTCGATTGGCCATCTTCTTTGCTGCCATCCGCAGAAGTGCTCGTCGACGGATTGTTTTTTAAATCACTTGAAGAACGACTCGCATCGTTACTAGCAGACGGGCTTCCAGAATCGCACGCGATCAAGACAAGAGATGTGACGATAAATACGAATCGTAGCATTTCAAGACCCACCCGCACTGCAGTTCACTTTAAGGCTTAGAGAAAAGTGCTCTTGACAGGCAGATTGATCGCAGCTTGCACCTTCCGGCAAAACCGTCCAAGAAATGGCTGTATCGTTATCGTCGTAAAGCGTGCAAAATTTTTGTTGATCGTCTAATTTACAGGTGCAATTTTCAGAGCCTTGGTCTGTTTGAGTCAGACCAGCGAAGTGGGCTAAGTAAGCTATTCCGAGTTTAGCGAAAGCTGCCGCTTGGGTAAAACCGCCTGAATTGGCGACGGTATCGTTAGCTGTATGAATCATTTGGTTAAAGTCATTTGGGTTTTCTGTCGGGAAGACTACGGTAAATCCCTGTCTTTGCCATGCTTCATGATCACTACTACCAGCAGTCAATACAGCAGTGTCTGTAGGTACTTCTGGGATATAAAGTGCCGCTAAGTCTCTAAGCTGTTGCGTCAAGGTCGCGTCCGTACCATTGGACACAAACCAAATCCTATCCTGGTTGTTATTACGGTACAGATTCATATCAAATTGCATCATAGTGATGACGTTGACATTGCGGTTTCTGTAATCAAGGGCGATTTCCTGAGAACCCACGAGGCCGATCTCCTCGGCAGCGTAACCGTGAATCTCGACGGTGCGATCAAAAGTAAAGCCAGATTGCATGATGACTCGAAAGAGTTCTAAATTTGTCGATGTACCACTTGCATTATCATCTGCCCCTGGAGAGCGGGTCGATGTATTGCTAACGCTATCAATGTGGCTGCCGAGGATGACGACTTCATTAGGCGCTTTTTGTCCGGTAATTCTAACACGCAAGCTTGGTTGATTGGTGTTGGTGTGGGTGACCGTTTCAATTGTGATACCAGGCTTATTGCCGGCAATGGCGCGGTATTTGTCGACCAGCATCGAAGCGACCATTTGACCGGTAGCGCTTGTGTGGATGCGCGTTTCAATAGCGGCAAGGTTGTTGACTTCTGTTTCAATATTTTGAGGGCTTACGGTCGCGAGGGCGGTCTCTACGTCAGCAAGTTTTGTGGTCAGATTGATCTGAGGGGGAGCGAATAGATTCACTGTTAAGTTGTTCGATGATACGGTGTCACCATTCATTTTAAATAGGAGACCACAACCGTAGCCATTTTCGTGAAGCTTGCCTGATAATGACATCACCTGCGCGTCGTCTTTAAGGTTCATGATGGCAAAGCCGCTTTCGTCAAAGTGAAGTAGCTCTCCATAAGGACTAAGATCGAGCTGTTCGGGAAAGATTGGATTGAGTTTTACGAGATACATTTCTTTGAAATCCGAGTCTTTCGCCTCAGCGTCTCTTATGACCTGAAAGTTTCTCGCGGCATAAAGCAAGTCTGAACGCTCATTAACGGTAAACTGACCGACAGCATTCGGCTTAACAACCTGAAAAGGAAGTTTCGCTGGTGACTGTGAAGAGGCGCTACCAGCGGCCAGCATTAAGACAAACAAAAATAAAAACCAAAATCTCATCTTAACTCTTCTCTGTTAATTTAACGCGAATCTCGGCTAGAATCGAGCCACGATCATCAATAGCAATGACACTAAACTGATCACCGTCAGCGACCGCTAAATACTCAGTTGCCTTAAAGTATTTTCGTGACTGATAATCTTGCTGAAAAGACGTTGTATGAAAACGTCCTTTGCCTTTAGCGCACTCTTCAAGATGATCTTTAGCGCAGAAGATCAGATTTTTTGTATCCATTAACTCAGTAGAAAAAATCAACGCTGCTTCACTTTCATCAGAAATTGCCACATAAATATTTGTTTGGCTTCCTGTTGGTGCGCTTTCTGTCGTGACTGAGAGAGATTGACTAGAAACATGACCAGAGTTTAATTGCGAAAGCAGCTCCTGGGAGATCCCAGATCCACCACCTGTATTATCTTGACCGTCATTTGAATCGCCAGGATTGACGCTGCTTGGATTGACGTCGTCAGACTTCGCGACTTCTGGTGAGTTGATGCGTTTAACGACGGTTTCAGTTTTACTACTACAAGATAATATAAACAGACAGCTCAGTAATGTTAAGTATGGTTTCATCTAGTGCTTCGTCAATAATGGTCAAGAGGATCTTCCAAAATATCAGTAGTTTATCGGCTTATTGGTGGGGAAATCTTAGTGATTTCAATTAAGTCAGGAGTTTTGGGGGTATAGGTGAATAGATTGAAGTCGAAAGCCGTTTCTCACTGGTTCTTTTTTGGTTTTACTTTGGATTTTAAGACAGTCATGCCGAGCGGTTGGTGGGTAGAATACCTTCCGCTCAGCCTTTTTGAGGTCTTATTTTTCAGCGCACCTTGAGATGCTCCAGTTGAAAGGGGTGTCATCATTTGTGCCCTTCCAAGGTGAGTAGTTTGTGAGTGGTTTTATGATCTCTGTCATGAGCCTGACGAGTTCTTCGGGTTCTAACCTTCTTTCCTCAACAATCGCTTGAAGTATAAAGCCAATATCATCCAAGTCGAGGGTATATTCTGGTGAACTTCCCCAACTAAGTGGATTGCGGTACTTCACTTTGATTGTTGAAGTGCCGGCTTCTTTTGTGATGATTAACTTAGAAATGGTATGATCTTTAAAAAGTCCGCCGTGATAGGTACACATGACTTTAGATTGTTTTTGGTTAACTTGATAATTGATCTCTTGTGAGACATCTAAAGAAAAAACAACCGTAGACTTCATTTCTACGATAGGCTGTGAGTGGCCGTCCAAGCTTAATGACCACAGAAAGTCGTGCCTTGATCCTAAGTCAATTCCTTCTGGTATGCGGACGGGTATTGAAATTGATTCCGTACTTTCTGAATCAATTAAATGAAGTGGTATTTCGATGGAATCTTTAATGACCGACCAGGTTTCGTTAGGCTTCAACTGCAAAGCTGGTTGTTCGCCAAGAGGCTGTAGTTTAAGGTTTAAAGAACGCTCACTGACTCCTTCAATACCATAGCTTAAAGAACTTATGTTAGCGACATCAATCCGAAGTTCGCCCTCTTTTTTGCTTGAGGTTAGTTGCGGATTTGAAGGTGATTGTAAGATGACGGGGTACTGCAGCTGATAGTCGGGTGCGTAATCTAGTGGTGATCTGACGAAGTCTAAGCTGAGATTTACCAGTAAGCTACCTACAAAGTCATTAGCGATGACCTTGACAGGCTCTTCGAAAACAAATGTAAAGCTTTCCCCATTTGTGAGTTTTTCTTTTGGAAAACGATATGACTGATCAGCATCAAATAGAAAACTATAGTTTGCAGAAGGGACGGTTTGACTTCCTTCATTGGACAAACTTAATTCGTGAATAAAGATCACCTCTTTAGGTTCGAAAATATTGTCTTCTATCGCTTGAGTCACAGACATGCTTTGGATCTTGAGTCTATAAGGACTCGCAATATCGATTCCAGATAAAGCTTGTAGGGTTGTGTTGCCTTCTTCTCCTGGGCTTCCTGAACGACCTTTATTACCAGAGCGACCTGGGCTTCCCGTTGAGCCACGTGAGCCCTTGCTGCCGCAACTGTAAGTTTTTGTCGTCGTTGCATACCCGCAGTGTCCTCGGCCGCCATCACCACCAGCACCACCATCACCGCGTCCTCCAGCGCGACCTGCGTTTCCAGCTTCTCCAGCCTTGGCTGAAACAAACAGTAAGGGGCTTAATAACTCAGAGCCCTCTGCAAGAACGACTGAAACTTCACCTCCATTACCACCACGGCCGCCGTCTCCACCGTTACCGCCGGTACCTCCTTGTCCGCCAGTTCCGCCTCGACTTCCTCTCTTTTTGAGAGAATTACCTGAAGAACCGGTGGATCCCTTTTTTCCTTTTCCGCCTTTTCCGCCGTCTCCTGCATCGCCCCCGTCGCCACCGTTTGCAAGAAATTGAAGAGAGCTGATAGAGAGCGTTTCATAAATATCGTCGATAGTCTGCCATTCACTTTCAGGAGTTTGTTTTAGGCGGCCTCTAACGTAGACCTTTTCGCCTTCTGAACCCTCGACAAACCCGACTTCAACTTCGATCGATCCTGCATCAGTGCCGTGACCGCCATCACTTCCGTCGTCGCCATCATTTCCACTGCCGCTCGTAGCATTGCTGCCATCTCGACCATGAGATCCAAATTGACCAGAGACATCGTATTTAAAATCAGAACCGAATACTTCACTGCTCAACAGCAGCAGAACAAAAAGAGCTGTTGTTTTAATCGCACACTGACTGGGAAATGCTTTCATCGTTTAGTTCCTTGGGGTCTTGGTTTGCAGATAAAAGGAGGGTCACAAGCAAGTGATTAAAAATTACACAACAAAAGAGCCGCTGTCAAGAAACTCAAACATCTTTGGTTTAATGTAATTATATTAAAGGGTTAAATGGGAGGCGTGCTTTTTAAATTTCGACGACATAAGCGGATATCTTTTGAAGGTCTTAGGCGATATGAATCCAGACAGAAAACTCAAAACTTTATTCCGGATAGGTAAGCCTATTCTGCAAATCAGAACGGAGGAGCTGTCACAAATGATGAGCTTCCCCTATAACAACATCAGAACAAGCGATGGTCAAATGGATAAGCCAATAAAAATGCTGCAAATGGATGTGCAGCATAGCAACGAGGAAAGACCTTAAGGATGAGGAAGATCCCAACAGGTCTTTATCTGACTGTAGTGATACCTCGTGAGCTACTCACAGCGATTGGCAATGTAAACACTTCTGCAGTCGGAAGCAGGGCTGCCTTCATCGGTGCATTTCGTATCAATATAGCCAAACGCCAAGTAATCTCGGTTTTCGCTGTAGTTAATAAAAGGCCTATCCCTTTCGGGGTGGTTACCGATAAACGACCAGAGAGTTTTTTCAGCGTCTTTTGGATCGCCGGCAAAGCAAATAGGATGCAAACCGATATAAGTGCCTCGATCAACAAGATGACCACGACGTGGGCCGGCTACATAGTAAAGACCTTCTGCATGTTGGCTAGCGGTGCATGGAATAATGACAACTCGTTTGTCTTCACCTTCAATCCTAAGCTCAGCGTGAACATTTTGTCCGTGCACTTTTGCATCGTAAATCCCGCCATTATCTTCAAAGCTGAAAACTGAACGGTTGATCAGCAAAGCTAGATCTTCAGGGGCGCCCTCGAAACAAACATGTTCTTGTCCTTCGTAGAGAGCCGGAACGATCTCCCAGCTCTGTGATGAAATGTCTTCACCGCCTACCTTAATGAACATATCGATGTCAGTTTTCTCGATAGTCTCTTTGACTTCAATAAGTCGAGATGCTTGTTGGATTTTGTCAAGGTAGGTCTGTGGATCACTTTGAGCCTTCAAAGCTTCCTCAAGTAAGATCTGTGCTTGTTTGACTTGATCGAGCCCTGGAGG
>CAZBDM010000166.1:0-2762 GCA_964490675.1 uncultured Oligoflexales bacterium | reverse complement strand
GTCGTTCGGATCGTGTATTCCGCCAGGCAGGTTGTGCTTATAAGAAAAAATAATAGGCCGAGCAGTTTCATAAGTTGCTCCTTAGTAGGGATTTAAGGTTATTGCACGAACTCTTTATCCCGGAGGCTTTGATAAGTCAATGTTTGGATGGGAGGCTGATTAAATTCTCGATCCTATTTGTTGAGTCAAAATACACGACTTTCTAGCTCAAACAATCAGTTGGAAACAGGTCGTCGTTGGGGGCTATTTGCAATGCTAAAACCCATGTCAAAGTGGCGTAAAAGTCTAATGATTTCAGAATATTCCGAACACTTTGCGATTTAAGCCATTCCTCTTTCAGTCATTTTAGCTTAATTTTCTTGTAGGAAAATTTCCGCTTAAAAATTGCATATGTGGGGGAGAGGAAGATGAAGTCCTTTTTTTATGCTGCAATGATTGCATTGACGCTACCGTCATTTTCATCAGCTATTTACGCTAACGATGAAGCAACGAGAACCTCAGTTAACCAAGCGTTTGGCGAGCTTTGGCAAAAACTACGACCACACGTCGAAAAGAAGATCACCGAGAAGCTTGCCGAAGAAATTCCAAAGGCTTTCGAGGATCAAGAGTTTTTAGAACTGCGTCGCGTATATCCTGCTGAGATAAGTTTGGCAAGTGCGCCAGGTCTGACGAAATACTCACGATCAGAAGTCATCTTTCAAGCGCCGCTTCAACAAGATTGGAAGATCAATCAAAAGCTCAATATTAGGGTGCGCTTTCTGGGAAAGAAGGATTACAAGATCAAGGTTCTTAACTTAACAGTAAAACAGAAGATAAACTTCGCTCATCGTTCAGATACAGATATTAAGGTTGCGGCAGCAGAAAGACCTCAGATCAGCTACGAACTGAAGGTTCAGGCGCAGGGACGCACCGGGCGGTTGATTTCCTTTGTGATGAAACAAGCTCTTGATAAAGCCCTAAAAGACGTCATAAAAGACTCCCTCGATGAATATATGCTCGAAGCGGACAAGCTTATCGGCTATCCAAAGGCAAGGCTTGGCGCTGGTGCCCCTCTTCTTAAAGATAAAGGACAAGACCTTCAATTAAGAAAGATAATCCCTAACCTAGAGGAAAAGATTACCAAACATCATCTGCCCTACGGCGCTCTCATGAGAACAAGAATGAAGGCTTCTTCAAAGACTTCATGGAGCAGTGAATATCTAACAAAGAATGGTGCGATGGATCAGGCGGTCGAGCATATAGGCTACATGGATTCGCCGATTTTTAGCGGCATCTATTTGGCATCACAGTCCTATCGTTATGCTGTGACTAAAGATGAAAAAGCAGTCGAAAATGTGAGAAAGATCATTGGTGCTTTTGAAAGGCTTGCAGAAGTTAATAATTACTATCCAATTGCTCGTATGGCTGTTCCAAAAAATTCCGCAATTGGTCGTAAACTTATCCAGACGAAGCAGTTCTATCGCGAGAAGAAGTTGTCTGATGGAAAAGTCTGGTTGAGTTTTCAGGGAAAAAACGGTATTTCGCGCGATCAACACGTTGGGTTTTTCTATGGTTTGGCCATTGCCTATAAGCTTGTTGGGTCAGATTATGCGGATGTGAAGACCCGAACCAAAAGGCTTTTCACTCGGGTTTTAAACAAACTCATAAGAAACAATTGGGTTCTTCCGGTCAATGGTTTTGAGAGCCACAAAGATGAAGTCGGTCTTCCGACTTTTTGGGCACCAATTACTTTTCAGAAGATCGCTTATCTTACCGTTGCTGATGAGATGACAGCTGGAGGCTATCAGACACATCTAGCTAAGATCAGACAAACCTCGGAGGCGCTTTGGTTACCGGCGTTCTTTGACTCTCTCGATGTTGTCAATAAATACTATAAATTTAATCTTTCTTACCTTGTCAACGCTATGATTCTTCAATTCTCCAAAGATGGATTTATCAACTCTCGGGTAAGAAGAACCCATCGTTTGATTGAGGCCGTCACTGAAAATCATCTTAACCCGCACTTCGACCTCTTCCGCATCGCTTTTGATCGCAATAAGCTTGCAAAGCTTAAAGGCAACGTAAGACAGACATTATTTGACTATATGAAAAGAGGGCATCGCGAAGCCTCTCCTGTAAAAGTCAATCGAAATGATGTTGAATGGATTGAGTGGGATGTACCTTTTTTTGGCAAAAGTACTGTCCCTAAAAAACCCTTACCACTAATCATGCGAAAGTATGCGGGTTACTTTATTTGGGAGCGTTCACCTTTTTCTTTCTACGATGCTAACAATGAAGCTGCGAAATCTTATTACGAGATTCCCGGGATCTCTGTGACTTGGCCATACTGGCACGGACGCTACTTAGGTGTCTTTACTGCCAAAGACTAGTTGAGCCTAAGCGGCGGTGAAGAGGTCATAAGACCTTCTTCACCGTGCAGGTTTCTCCGTCAAAAGAATAACTAAATGATTTATTTATGTCGGCGCTTTGACCCATCGCTTGACCACTGCTTGAAACGTCAAGTCTATAGTCACCATCTTCTTGTGGAGTAATCACAGACCTCACGCTACCGCTCACACTGACCCCACCAAAAGAACCGTTCGTAAATGCGACAGAAGTTAAAGCATCCAGCGTCAGATTGATTGATGTCTTTGACTGGTTTGTGGTGGTGTCATCACCTTCTTTCTCTGTGGTTATGTCCGTCTCGATTTCCATACGGACGGTCTTAGCTTCTGCGTTGATAAAGACCTCTTCAATTATTTTAGAGCTGGTCTTGCGTTGGT
>CAZBDM010000165.1:7124-8320 GCA_964490675.1 uncultured Oligoflexales bacterium | reverse complement strand
ATTAATCCGGCTATGGCATCTCCTTTTATAAATTTTGCAGCTCCATCCATAGAAGCTTTAAAGCCACAGGATTCGATCTTTTTCAGAAGCCATTTGCGACCGAGCATATCCTCGGGAGAAAAAGCCGGTCGACTGACGCCGTTGGTCTCGTCATTGCGGCCGATTTGCGAAAGCTCGATAATATCTTGTTCAAGTCTTTGGATAGAGATTTGCGGCAATCCGCCGACATCTTGCGGCAGGCGTTGGGCGCGCTCGACTTTCATATCTTTAAGGTCTTGTTGCTGGGTCATGACATCTCGTCTCTAAAAAGGTGAACATAATCAAGGAATTGATCGGACATTTCTCATTTATCTATAATCATGCTAAGGTGCAAGCTGTTTAAACTCGTTAATGATTCGGCTTAACCTAATGATTAAAACTCTCAAAGATATCAACTGGAATCAAGTCTATTGCTTTTATGAGGTGGCTCGTAAGCTGTCCATGAAAGAGGCTGGTCGCATTCTAGGGATCTCCACACCAACCGTCAGTGAGCAAATCAAACGTCTGGAAAAGCTTATGGGAGTTAAGCTTTTTTTTCGTTCTCCCAGAAAAATCGAACTGACCAATGAAGGGGCTATTCTTTTCAACTGTGCCCGCGAAATATTCGAGGCAGGTGGCCGCTTTCTCGATGCGGTCTCGCAGGATTCGATTGGTGGTTATGGGGTAAGGGTCGGCATCCAAGAAACGATCAGCGTACCTGTGGCTGTAGATTTCGTCAGTCACTATTGGGATTTGTTTGCCCCTTTTGGGACTGTTAACACGATTAAAGTTCAGCTCTTTGAAAACATGTTGGAAAAGCTCCTTCAGGGTCAGTTTGATTGGTGTGTCAGCTTCGAGGAAGCGAAGTCTTCGAGACTGGCAAGTAAAGAGATTTCTACTTCAGAGATTGTCTTTTGTTGTTCACCACAGATTTACCGCAAATTTATTCATAAAGAAGACATCCTTAGAAGTATCCCACTGGCGCGAAGCTCCTGGGATAAGGTACTTAACGAAAAGATTGATGATCACCTGATGCGTGCAGAGATCTTCCCCGATGAAATTATTGAGAGTGATCATCGTGAGTTTATTATTTCCTTAGCTCAGAGGGGACGCTGTATCGCGACTTTCGCTAAAGAGACAGTGGAAAAGGCGACTTGGAAAGACACACTGCAGACCTT